>JALOOY010000437.1 GCA_025454185.1 Thermodesulfobacteriota bacterium | reverse complement strand
AGGGGCCCCACGATCTCGCGATCGATCTCTTCCTGGGGTGTAGTGCCGATGTTGAAATCCGGCCAGGCCATGGTTTTCATCCGTTCGCTGGCCAACCCCTCTTCCGCCAGCCACTCGGTCAGGGCCGGGTTGCTCACCGCCCCCATGGCCCCGCCGAAAAGATAGTAGGCCACATAACCGTCCCGGCAGGGCCAGATGACCGGCGTGGCGGTCCCCAGGGGAGGGATGCGCAGGGCGCTGCCCGGCCGGCCCAGGATCTTGCCCCGGGCGTCCCAAAGGGTGTGGGCCGGGTAGGCCACCCTTTCCAGGGCCTGCAGAATGGAAACCCTGACCCGTTGCCCTTCCCCGGTCCGGCCGCGGTGGTACAGGGCCAGGACCGTCCCCGTGGCGCCGTCGGCCCCGCCGTGAAAATAGGCTTGCTCCAGGGTGATGCGCACCGGCGGCCGGTCCGGATCGCCGCAAATGAACAGCAGGCCGGACAAGGCCCACAGGACCAGGTCGGCGTCCTTATAATCCCGGTAGGGGCCTTCCGAACCAAAGGGGGTGATGGAGGTCATGATCAGGCCCGGATTCCATTCCCGCAGCCGATCAAAGCCCAGATCCAGGTTTTCCAGAAATCCGGGATCGTGGGATTCAATCAGGCCGTCGCAGGATGCTACCAGCTTTTTGAAAAGGTCCCGGCCGGCAGGCTGTTGAATATCCAGGGTAATCCCCCGTTTACCGGTGTTTTGGGAAAACCAGAAGAGGCTCTTCTCCGGATCCCGCTCATCCTGATAAAAGGGACCGATCCAGCGCGCCCTGTCCCCGCCCGGTTTCTCGATCTTGATGACTTCCGCCCCTAAATCCGCCAGCAGCTTACCGCAGAACAAACCCCGCTGGTCGGTCAGGTCCAGAAGCCGATAGCCGCTCAACAATCGTTGGTCCATGCCTGGAAGCGCCGGCCGATCATTGGGGCTTGATGCCCGCCTTCTTGACCACCTTGGCCCATTTGTCCGTTTCCGCCCTCAGGAAAGCGCTGTACTCTTCCGGTGAATTGGCGGCGACTTCGAAACCCTGTTTGGTAAGTTTATCTTTGATCTCAGGATTATGGAGAACTTTCACCAATTCGGCATTCCAGCGGGCAACGAGTTCCCGGGAGGTACCGGCCGGGGCCATGATCCCAAACCAGGCCGTAGCCTCAAAGTTCGGCAGGGTTTCCGCAATCGCCGGCAGGTCCGGGACCATAGCCGTTCGTTTGGCGCTGGTCACCCCCAAGGCCCTGATTTTTCCGGCCTTCAGGTGCGGCTGCAGGGGCAGCAGGCTGTCCAGGCCCATCTGAATCTGGCCGCTGAGTAAATCGGCGGCCGCTGCGGCCCCCCCTTTATAGGGGATGTGGACGATATCGATGCCGGCCATTTCATTGAGCAGCTCGCCTCCCAGATGGGAAGCGCCGCCAATGGCCGCCGACCCGTAGTTCAGTTTTCCCGGGTTGGCCTTGGCATAGGCGATGAATTCGCTCATGGTTTTGGCCGGCACGCTGGGGTGAACCACCAGGACCAGCGGGGTCCGGCCCAGCAGGATGACCGGGAGAAAATCTTTGACGCTGTCATAGGGCATTTTCTTGTATAGGGCCGGGTTGATGGCCTGGCTGGTATAGTTCATCAACACCGTATAGCCGTCCGGCGCCGCCTGGGCCACTGCCTGGGAGGCAATGACGCCGCCCGCGCCGGGGCGGTTATCGACGACGACCGACTGGGCCAGATTTTCGCTCAGTTTGTGGGCGATGATCCGCATGGAAATGTCCGCCGTCCCGCCCGGCGGGGCCGGAACGATGATGGTAACCGGCTTGGTTGGAAACGCCGGGGACGCGGCCCGGGCCGCCCCGGCCGGCCATCCCCCCATTAGTAGCATTGCGCACCACACGGACAAAGCTTTTTTCATGATCCACCCCTTTCCGCTGGGCCCCCGGGTTTTCGTCTCCGCGGGAACCTTCGTCCTGGTTAACCTGTCAGGGAACGACGACTCCTGGGCCGCCCCTTAACCAAATCCTGCTTCCCATGGTAGGCTTTAAGCCGCATCTTTCCATGATCTGCATCATATTGGTTTTTTTTGGGGGTGCCGGGGAATAGGTCTACCAGGAAAGGGTGGAAACGTTGCCCTTCAGGAGCTCTCGCTCAATCGTCTCAGTTCCATTTCATCCAGCACATGGTTGATGGAATGCTGGATGGTGGGACCATCGGCCAAGGGATCAGAGAAAGGGACGCCCAATTCGATCAGGTCTGCCCCGCTTGTGGCGAGCGCCTCAATCACCTTTAACGAGGATTCCTGCGTGGGGTACCCCAAGGTGAAATACGGCATCAGAGCCGCCCGCCCCTCTTGCCTGGCTTGTTGGAATGCCTGTGAAATATGCCCGATACCGTTCATCGTTCCTCCAATCGGCCAGACACCAGCCGCGTTTATCCACAAAGATGCGAAGGCACAAAGTTAATACTCATTTTTTGGTAAAAACTGAGTATTTATCCGAAAATCCAAAGCATCTGGTCAGGGTACCATCAGAGATGGCTGGGAATAATCTTCCACCAGGACGCGCATCACGCTCTCCAGATCCTTATCTCCCCGCCCTGACAGGTTGACCAGCAGGAGGCTCTCACGCGGCAGCGTGGGCGCCAGGCGTGCTGCCTCTGCCACGGCATGCGCCGATTCGAGCGCCGGCAGAATGCCCTCGATGCGCCCCAGCAGTTTGAAGCCGTTCAGCGCCTGCTCGTCGGTGGCATAGGTGTATTCCGTCCGCCCAAGCTGCCGCAAGTAAGCATGTTCCGGGCCGACCGCCGCGTAATCCAGCCCGGCGGAAATGGAGTGCGTCTCGGCAATCTGACCATCGGCATTCTGCAGTACATAGGTGTAGGTTCCCTGCAGCACCCCCACGCGGCCTAGCACGGGGTCCGCAAAGCGCGCCGCGTGCTGGCCCGACTCGATGCCGTGTCCGCCGGCTTCCACGCCAATCAGGCGCACGCCTTCATCGGGCAGGAAAGCCGTGAACAAGCCGATGGCGTTCGAC
>JALOOY010000436.1 GCA_025454185.1 Thermodesulfobacteriota bacterium | reverse complement strand
CTGGCGGCCGGCCTGATCATCTTTTGTACGCTGGTGTTTTTGAAGGGATTGGGAGTTCCCCTTCCGCTGTTGGGCTCCTGGTTTGGCTGGTAACTCATTTTAAATTCGGGTCGTGTTTCGTTTTTGAACCAACAAGGAGTCGTATGGAACTGATTTCCAACCTCGGCTTGGGTCTGGGGGTCGCCCTCACCCCGATCAACCTGCTGTATTGTCTGATGGGCGTCTTTCTCGGCACCCTGATCGGCGTGCTGCCCGGGCTCGGCCCTACAGCCACCATTTCCATGCTGCTGCCCATCACCTTCGTTCTGCCGCCGGTCTCGGCTCTGATTATGCTCGCGGGGATCTACTACGGGTCTCAATACGGGGGGTCCACTACCTCGATCCTGGTCAATCTGCCCGGAGAAGCGGCCTCGGTGGTCACCGCCCTGGATGGCTACCAGATGGCCCTGCAGGGGCGGGCCGGCGTAGCCTTGGCCACGGCCGCCATCGGGTCCTTTTTTGCCGGCACGGTGGCCACCCTGCTGCTGGCCCTCTTCGCCCCACCCCTGGCGGAGGTGGCCCTTAAATTCGGGCCGGCCGATTATTTTTCGCTCATGGTCCTGGGGCTGGTGGCCTCGGTGGTTCTGGCCCACGGGTCGCTGCTGCACGCCATCGGTATGGTCGTCGTGGGCTTACTGTTGGGGTTGGTCGGATCGGATGTCACTTCGGGGGGGCAGCGGTTCACGTTCGGCCTGTCCCAACTGGCCGACGGCATCGGTTTTGTCGTGGTAGCCATGGGTATGTTCGGCTTGAGCGAGATCATCCGCAACCTGGAAGGGGGGGGCGACCGCACCGGCCTGGTAACCAAGAAAATTACCCGGCTCATGCCGTCTCGGAAGGATTTTAAGCGCATGATCGGGCCGATCCTGCGGGGGACCGCCCTGGGTTCGTTCCTGGGGATTTTGCCGGGCAGCGGCTCCATCCTGGGTTCCTTCGCCGCTTATTCCCTTGAAAAGAAAATTTCGAAGAACTCCAGACAATTCGGCAAGGGGGCCATCGAAGGGGTGGCCGCCCCGGAATCGGCCAACAACGCCGGGGCCCAGACCTCCTTTATCCCCATGCTGACTTTAGGGATCCCCTCCAATCCGGTCATGGCCCTCATGGTCGGCGCCATGATCATCCAGGGCATTCAGCCGGGTCCTTCGGTCATCAGCGAGCAGCCGGCCCTGTTCTGGGGGATCATCGTCTCCATGTGGATCGGCAACCTCTTCCTGGTTGTCCTCAATCTGCCGCTGATCGGCATCTGGGTGCGCATCATCATGGTGCCCTACCGCTTCCTGTACCCGGCCATCCTGGCCTTCTGTGCCATCGGGGTCTTCAGCCTGAACAACAGCGAGTTCGACATCTATCTTATGGCCCTCTTCGGCCTGCTGGGGTATGTCTTCAGCAAGCTGGACTGCGAGCCGGCGCCCATGCTGCTGGCCTTCATTCTCGGCCCGTTGATGGAAGAGTACCTGCGGCGGGCCATGCTTATGTCCCGCGGGGACCCCCTGGTGTTTATCAGGCGGCCGATCAGCGCCACCCTGCTGGCCCTGGCCGTGCTGGCCATTGTCCTGGTTTTTATACCGGCTTTCTCCAAGACCCGGGAGGAGGCCTTTGTCGAAGAGTAAAATTTTTCATCCCGGGCGGCGGACATCCGTCCGGCACCCGGGATGAAAAATTTTACGAATATGGCAAAAGGATAGCTCTTGATGATCCTTTTGAACGCGGCCAAACTTGCACGTCTGCCCCCGTGGGGGCCGTCTAAAAAAACGAGCCCCCCGGGCGCGTTTTTTTTAGTGCCGATGGCCGCAGCAGCTCCCCGGGCCGGCACAGCCGGCGGCCTGGCCGGGCGCGTTGCCGCAGCAGGCCGTGTCCCCCGCGCCCGGGAGGCCGTGTTTGGCTACACCGGAGAGGGAGGAGGGGGCCGAAAGCAGACGTTTCATGCTGCCGCTGCCGCAGGCCGGGCAAACCGGCAGTTCGCTGCTGCCGGTCAGCAGCGTTTCGCTGACTTTACCGCAGTCCAGGCAAAGAAAATCATATAAGGGCATGGCCGATCCTTCCTTTACGTCTTTAAATTCGATGTTGGACGTTCGATGTTCGATGTTGGACGTTCGTCTTTACCTCTTTTCCCTATATTCCTCGATGGCCTTGGCCAGGGTCTTTACCGCCAGCCGGATGCAGTGCTGTTTCTGGTCGGGGATATTGACCAGTTCCCGGAAGACGTCCCCATCCTTCACCTCCAGGGCGCCGGAAAGGTCCTTCCCGCGGACCAGATCGGCCAGGGCCATGGCCGCCGAGATGGCGCCGGGGCAGCCGAGGACCTGGAACTTGGCGTCCTCGATTTTGCCCTGATCCACCTTTATATAACATTTCATGGTATCGCCGCAGGGGCCGGTCAACTCGGTCACGTGATCGGCATTTTCCAGGGGACCCTGGTTGGGCCGGGTCAGGTAGTAGTTGATGGCCTTTTCGTCATAACCCGAACTCAAAAGCATTTCCTTGATGGTGGCCAGGTCGCCTGCACTCATTGGAATTGGTATTTCTTGTTCCATTTCGATATGCCTTTTGCTTTATTGGTCTTGCTTTATTGCAACTTGCTTTTATTGGGTCTTTTATTCCATTAAAAAATGCGGTGGTCTTGCATTTTTTAATGGTGGCAGCCGTGGCCGCCCTGATGGCCGGCGCAAGTCATGTTTGCCTGGAATTCGGGCAGGCGGCCGGATTTCAACAGGTTGAGATTCTCCTGCACGCTGCCTTCTACGGCCCGGAAAACCCGGACTCCCAGTCCCTGGAGCTTCATGAGGGCGCCGCCTCCAATACCACCGACCACTACCAGATCCACGGCGGTGCCGCCCAGGGCCTTGATGGGCTGGCACTGGCCGTGCGCGTGGTGGGCGTCATTGTTACCGATGGCCTCCAAAGAACCGGTAGCGTCGTCCAAAACTACAAAATGCGGAGCGGAACCAAAGTGCCCGTACACCGGACTCTCCATTCCACGATCTTCTTGAACAGGAAAAGC
>JALOOY010000435.1 GCA_025454185.1 Thermodesulfobacteriota bacterium | reverse complement strand
AACCCGGAGGGGCGACCCTGCTGGTGGAGGAGATGGTCGCGGAGGGGATCGAGGTGCTGTTGGGCATGACCCGCGACCCCCATTTCGGGCCTCTGCTGGTCATCGGATTGGGGGGGATCCTGGTCGAGGTCCTGAAAGACGTGGCCTTTGCCCGGCCCCCCGTGTCGTTGTACCAGGCCGAAAACCTGTGGCGATCGCTGAAAGGTTTCCCTTTGCTGGAGGGGGTCCGGGGGAAACCGGCCGGGGACCTCCCGGCCCTGATCCGGGCCACGGTGGACTTTTCTCTAATGGTCAGGGACCTGGGAGACGAATTCGCTTCCATCGAAATCAATCCACTGCTGGTCCTGCCGCGGGGGCGGGGCGTGAAGGCTGTAGACGCCCTGTTCATCCAGGCTTAGCACGCACGGAGCGTTCGTCGCCCCTCAAAAAAATATTGACGGAAAACAAATGGCGGTAATGATTAAGAAGACTTTTCTGGGCGTTTTGATCGCAGCCCTGCTGCTGTGCGGAGTAGCTTCCGGGTGGGCGGAAGTAGTACAACGCCTGCGCATCCTCTACCTGAACGACTTCCATGGGTTTGCTGAACCCTTCCAGCCTTCCGGCAGCCCTCGCGTGGTCGGGGGCCTGGCCCACCTGGCCGGCGAGGTAGAGCGTCTCCGGGCCGGCCAACCGACACTGCTGCTGGCCGCCGGGGACATGATTCAGGGCAACCAGTGGGCCAATTTTTTTCAAGGGGAATCGTCCATCCGGGTCATGAACGCCATGGGCTTCGATGCCCTGGTTCTGGGCAATCATGAATTCGATTTCGGTCAGGAGGTGCTGAAGCAGCGTCTGTCCGAGGCCGCCTTCCCGGTGCTGGGCGCCAATGTGGAGGGGTTGTCCGGGATTCGACCTTACATCCAGAAAGAAATCGGCGACTGGAAAGTGCTGATTGTCGGGGTTGTGACCGAAGACACCCCCCTGATGACCCACCCCGCCAACGTGGGCGGATTGATTTTCCTGCCCCCGGAAGAGGCGCTCCAACGCCTCGCTCCGGAAATCCGGGCCTGGGCCGACCTGGTGGTAGTACTCTCCCATCTCGGCCTGCCCGCGGACCGGCGCCTGGCGCAGCGGGTGCCGGGGTTCCACGTGATCGTGGGCGGCCACAGCCACACCCGGATCGAACATCCCCTGCTGGTAAACGGTACCTGGATCGTTCAGGCTTGGGAACACGGGAAGGCCCTGGGCTGCCTGGACCTGCGGCGGGTCGACGGGAAGGTCGCCCTGGCCGGTGGGCGGCTGATCGACATCGGTCCCGAAAAAATTGCGGCGCCGGAGATCGCCGCCCTGGTGGAAACCTACGGCCGTCGGGTGCAGGCCGCCCTGGATGAAGTGATCGGTGAGGCCCTGATCGACTTGGACGGGCGGGGGGCTCGTGAGGGGGAAACGAACCTGGGTAATCTGCTTACAGATATGCTGCGTTGGGAAACCGGCGCGGAAACAGCGGTTTTGAACGGCGGCGGGATCCGGGCGGATATACTTCAGGGACCGGTACGGGTCCGCCAGGTACTGGACGTCTTGCCATTTAACAATTACCCGGTCGTGCTGCGTCTAACAGGAAAAGAAATCCGGGAGTTCCTGGAGTATGGGGTTTCCGAGACCGGCGGACACGGGGGCAAATTCCTCCAGGTTTCCGGTCTGACCTTTGTGTATGATCCGTCAGGGCCTTCCGGCCGGCGGGTCCATGAAATTGCAATTGGAGGCCGACTACTGGAGCTCGAAAGGTCCTATACGGTGGCCACACATGATTTTCTGGCCGCCGGGGGGGATGGCCACGCCGTTTTCAGACGGGCTTTTCCGGAACAGACCGCTCACCCGGACTGGAAACGGGAAGATCAGGAAAGCCGGGTGGTTTTGTACGATCGGAGCCGCACGATCCAGGAAATGGTGATTGCCGCCATCAAAGAAAAACAAAAAGTTACGGCCGTCCGGGAAGGCCGGATCCGGGTTCAGGAGGGAGGGACGAATCGTGCCAATATGGGTGAATGACCAGCCGGTGCTACTGCTTCCGGGCATGACCGTCCGCCAGGCCCTGATGCAGTTGGACCTGCTGGGGGCCATCGAAGAAGGCCGCCGGGTGTTTGATGAATGGGGCAATCAGGTCGGCCTGGATGGAACAGTTGAAGAAGGGCAGCGGTTTGAGGTAAAATAAACCCAGGATAGAAACAGGAGGGTTTTTGAGATTAAATTCGAAACTCGTGTTTCGGATTTCGGAATTATAATACAAGGAGGTCAACCATGCAGGTGCTGATTCTTTATTATTCCCGGGGTGGCAATACCCGGAAGCTGGCCGAGGCCATCGCCGCCGGTGTGCGTGAAACGGCGGGGGCCGAGGCTCTGTTGCGGGACACCACCGAGGTGACCAAGGATGATTTCGTCCAATCGGCCGGGATCATTGCCGGGTCTCCGGTTTATTTCGGCGGTCCGGCTGCGGAATTGAAAAAAATTTTCGATGATTTCGTAGGTGTCCGGAAAAAAATGGAAAACAAGGTCGGGGCGGCCTTTGCCACCTCGGGGGACCCGTCCGGGGGCAAGGAGACCACCATGCTCGGGATCCTGCAATGCCTCTTGATCTACGGGATGATCATCGTCGGCGATCCCCTGGCCGCCACCGGCCATTACGGGACCGCCTGCACCGGGGCCCCCAATGAAAAAACGACGGAGCACGCCCGCCTTTTGGGCCGCCGGGTGGCCGAACTGGCTTCGAAACTGTGTTCCTGAGATTGGAAAATCGCCAAAAAGGAGGGATGGCATGAAGAAGTGGCTGATGGGAACGCTTTTATTCGCCGGGGCCGGGTTGGCTCTCTGGGGCTGCGACCGCTCCGATTCCGGGTGGGCCAACGATGTCCGCTACGACGCCCACGAGGTCAAATACATCCTGAGCTGTGACCAGGTGGGGAGCCTGAGGCTGGTGATGGATGCTGCGGGGAATGTAGTGAAGAGGATAGACTACGATACCTTCGGGTATGTGGTGAACGATACGAACCCTTTAATGACGATGCCGT
>JALOOY010000434.1 GCA_025454185.1 Thermodesulfobacteriota bacterium | reverse complement strand
CAACCGCCGCCTTCCCGTCCTCGCGGGTCCCTTTCCGGATGGCTGCAGATACCAGCTTAGCGGCAGCCTCGATCCAGGCCTGTTTGTCTCTGAAAAATTGAAAACCAGGGTCTGTTAGTCTTTGCTTCCCTCTGCCCTCTTCCATCTTCTTTCTATCCTTCCGCCCTTCGTCCTCCGTCCTCCGTCATCTGTCATCTATCCTCCGTCCTCCGCTCTCCGCCCCCAACCTCCCCGCCGCCTCCGGCCCCCCGCTTCCTGCCGGATAGATCTGCAGCCGTTCCGACCGAAAGGTGCAGGTCTCGCAGGCCTTCAAAATGGGGGTCAAAAAGGCCCAGCACAGCTCCAGTCCGTCCTGCCGCCAGAAAAGCAGATGGTCGCCCTGCAGGCAGGCCAGCAGCACCTTCTCATAGGCGTCCAGGGGGGCGCCGCTGCCCGCCCGATAATCGAAGACCATGGTGACCGACTGCAATTCGGGGACCGGGCCGGGTTTCTTGGCCTGAAATTGCAGGGTCACGATCTCCTCGGGCTGAATTCCGAGGGTCAGGCGGTTGGCGGGCAGGGGCTCCCGGATGACCTCCCGAAACATGGAATAAGGTATGGATTTGAACCGGACCACGATTTCCGTTCGTTTCTCCGCCAGTCGTTTGCCGGAGACCAGGGTAAACGGCACACCCTGCCAGCGCCAGTTGTCCAGGAAAATTCGCAGGGCCCCAAAGGTCGGGGTAAGCGAGTCGGGGGCTACGCCGGGCTCTTCCCGATAGCCGCGCACCGGTTCCCCGTCCATCAAACCGGGCCCATACTGCCCCAGTACCAGGCTGCCGGGCCATTCATCCACCGGGAAGGGCTGCAGGGAGCGGAAGACCTTGGTCTTTTCGTCCTGGACCTGGGTGCCCTGAAACAGGGCCGGAGGTTCCAGGGCCGAAAGGGCCAGGAGCTGCATCAGGTGGTTCTGGAACATGTCCCGCAAGACGCCGGCCTGTTCATAGTAACCCGCGCGTTTTTCGATGCCGATGGTCTCGGCCGCCGTGATGGTGACGGCTTCGATGTACTGACGGTTCCAGATGGGTTCGAAGATGGCGTTGGCGAAGCGGAACATGAGAATGTTCTGAACCGTTTCCTTGGCCAGGTAATGGTCCAGGCGGAATATCTGATTTTCTTTGAAGCTGCCCAGCAGCAGCCGATTCAGTTCCCGAGCCGATTCCAGGTCGTGGCCGAAGGGTTTTTCCACCAACAGGCGGGCCCAGCCCGTTCCCTCCTCAAATTCCCGGGACAACCCGGAGCCACCCAGGTTGGCGGCGATGACCGGGACCAGGGGGGCCGGGACGGCCAGATAAAATAGGCGGTTGCCCTGCATCCGGTGCCGCTGGTCCAGGTCCCGGAGGAATTGGGCCAAATCCCGAAAGTTGCCCAAGTCATCGTAATGCAGGCCGAAATAATAAAGCCGGGACGCGAAATCCGTCCAGCGGTACATGTCCGCCCGACCATGAAGTCGAACGGCCTCATGCATCTGATACAGGAAAGATTCCCGGCTGAGGGGGGTGCGGGAGCAGCCCAGGATGATGAAATCCTTGGGCATGCCCTCCTGCAGGTAGAGATGATAGAGGGCCGGCATCAATTTCTTGGCGGTCAAATCACCGGAGGCCCCGAAGACGGTCAGAATGAAGGGGTCCAGTTCTCGGTCGAGGGGTGGAGTTAATCCAGAAGGCATCTGAATATTACCGGATTTTTCCATATAAAGATCACCTTGATTGAACTTTAAATCCGCAAAGGATCAGTGATCCTTTCCTAGCCCATCCCGTTGTATTCTGTCGTAGAAGAGGTCACATTCCCCAACGGCTGTGCTGTCTCAGATACTGTTCGATGAATTGACGTACTGCCTTTTTCGAATAAAAATTCCCGAAATGCCCTTCACAGAGGATGTCGGCTTCCAACTCCAGCAGCCGCTGCATCGATTGCCGCCAGTCGTCCAGGTCGGCGCCGAATTCCTTCAGGAAAGGACCGTGAATATCCTGTCCGAAAAGGATCCGCTCTCCGTCCCGGTCCAGATAAGGGGAAATGGATCCCGGGGTGTGCCCCGGTGTGTGCAGGCAGATGATTTTTTCAGCGCCTCCTAAGGGTATTTCTTCCGCCATCCCGGTCAATACCCGGTCCACGGTAACGGGCGGCAGGGTAACTCCGTACCAGGAGGCCCCGGTGCGGACCGGGTCGCCGCTTTCGATGGCCTGCCGGTCCAATTCATGGGCCAGGATCCGGCAACCGGTTTTATCCCTGAAGAAAGCGGCTCCACCGATGTGGTCCACGTGGCCATGGGTCAGAAGCAAAGTGGAAAGGTCTTGGGGATTGATTCTCGATTGTTGAATATGGTTCCAGATTATCTCGGACTCTCGACCCGCCCCGGCGTCAATCAGCACAGCCCGATCAGGACCCTGAACCAGGAATACCGAGGCATCCTGTCCGTGGGACATCTCCGAGCCGCCCACCTGGTAGATCCCTCTGACTATTTCAACCATAGGTCCCGTTTTTTATCCTTTTGCTTGGGATGAAGATAACGTAGCATAATCAAGTATAGGATCAAACAATTTTTCGGAAATAGGCGGGGGCGCCCCGGCCCGATCGAGCCGGGGCGGCTTGGGGGGAGGGGATTACAGATTAAGGAGGGTGGTATATTTGGAGCCCTGGCCGGGGCGGATAATATGCACGGCGCAGGACAGGCAGGGGTCGAGGGTGTCATACAATTATAAGGTGGGGCACTGTTGGGACAAAAACTGGTTTTAAACTTGACCGTACGGATGCCTCGGAATTATTATCCCTGGAAGACGCAAACGCCAACATCTGGGGCGAGCAGCCAGGAAACGTAAAAGGTCAACCAAAAGGGCCCAGCCCCGCGGAACGCGGGGCTGGGCACCATTTGCGAATTCGACGTTCGTTGTTCGCTGTTTGTTTATTTTCGTAGATAAGGAGGAACAACCCATGATCATGGCCATAGTGACCTTTACCATGAATAAAAAATGGACCCGGGAAGAAGCGGCCGAGGTCTTCCGGTCCAC
>JALOOY010000433.1 GCA_025454185.1 Thermodesulfobacteriota bacterium | reverse complement strand
TGGTAGTTTCGTAAAAAGGCCGGAAGGGAGTCATTGCCAGGAGTGCCGCGACGAAGCAACCCCCCCAGGAATCAGTCAGTTAGGCTGGGGGATTGCCTTGATCCGCCACAGGCTGGTCTCGCCATGACGACTTAAAAATGCGGGTCTTGCAGACCTTTATTATTCGCCCATTTACACCGGGCTCCATTTAGGAATTATTATTAACAGTCGCATAATAGATTTGACATCCGAAACGTGGATGCTGGCCTTCGCCAGCCTGACGGATAGTACGAATTCAAGCATATAACGTCTCCCCGCGGCGATTCTCGTCTGTCCCGGCAATCCCAAGCAGCTCAGGGGGATGAAAGACCTGGCAAAACCCGGCATTAAGATCCTGGTGGTCGAAGGCGCCGAACAGGTCGGGCTGTGGGAGGATGTGGCCGGCCGGACGGGCGAGGTCAGGTTCGTGGACGGCGCGCGGCGCAACATAGGCTTCTTCGCCCCCAACAGCAGCGAGGCCAGGAAGCTCTGGAAAGGGGATGAAAATGATGCGGAGAAAAGACCGGGCCATTACGGAAGAAGAAGCCGCGGCGCTTTTGAGAAGGGGCGAGTATGGCGTGCTGTCCACCGTCTCGGAGGACGGGAATCCTTACGGCGTACCTGTCCATTATTGTCTGATCGGCCATGATATCTACTTCCACTGTGCGATCCAGGGGCGGAAGATCGATCATTTTGAAAAAAACAAGTTGGTCTCTTTTTGCGTGGTTGGAGATACCGAGCTATTGCCCCGCGAATTTGCCACCCGTTACGAGAGCGTCATTGTTGCCGGGGAGATCGAAGAGGTGTTCGATCCCCGGAAGCAGACCGTCCTGGAGAGGCTGGTGAAGAAGTACTCCCCGGAATTTTTCGAGTCGGGGTTGAAATATATCGAGAAATTTAAAGATAAAACCCGCGTATTTAAAATAACCATCCAGACGTTGTCCGGAAAGGCCCGCAAGTAATGATAAAGATCACCTCAACCACCGATATGGAATCCTCAACATCACACAAAAACAGGTAAAGCGTGAAGGTTGAACCCCAAACCGGTTTGGTGAAGGCTTGCAACGGGAAGAAAGGACACCGGAAGACCTCCCCGCCGAACGATGTTCCTTTTGACCAATCCCAACCTATCCAGGTCCTCCGTCCCGATCTCGTCTTAGTCGACTACGGCCCTATGACGCTCACTATTTCCGCCTGGGCCGACGGCAAGCCCCGGCCGGTCATGGCCTCCTTGGCTGCTGTTTTTGTGCTGGGTTTACTGGAGGAACTGGCGGCTGTTCAACCTTTACTGAAAACCCCGACGGGAAAAATCAAAAACCTGAAGAAATGCCCGCCCCTGGCCCGTAAGGCGTTTCGAAGCTGTGGCGCTGTTTCCACGGAGTTGACCGGTCTGGCGGCGGTGGCCGGATTAACGGCAGACGAGGCCCTACAGGAGGCTTTGTGTCAGGGCGCCGACCGGGTGATCGTCAACAATGGGGGGGACGTGGCCCTGATCACTGGCGCCACACAGCCCGTTCGCGTAGGTTTGAAGACTCACCCGGAGGGTGAGGTCACCCATTATCTGGAAATATCCGAGCGGGATCACATAGGCGGCGTGGCCACCAGCGGCTGGAGCGGCCGCTCCTTTTCCTCGGGCGTGGCCGACGTGGTGACGGTCTGGGCCGGCGATTGCGCGACCGCGGATGCCGCTGCTACCTGGATTGCGGCTCAAACCGATGTGCGGTCCGGAAGGGTTTTCCGGACCCCGGCCGGGGAGCTCGATCCGGAGAGCGATGTTCCCCTGTTGCCAGTTACCCGGGAGGTGGGACGGCTCACCACGAAGGAGAAAAGCGTGGCGTTGGAAAATGGTCTGGCAGAGGCCGAAAGGCTGGTCGCCAAGGGGGTTGTCCGGGGGGCTGTTTTAGCGGTTCAGGGGGAAATATGGTGGATTGGGGCGCAAGGGGGACCCGAGCCGAAGCCATTGATACCCAAAAGATGAACATCGAACATCGAACGTCCAACATCGAACATCGAATTAAAACGAAAATACCGTACCGGGGACAAAAGAGACACCGAAGCCTCACCGCGCCAGCAGGCTTTGTGGCCCTTGGAGCCAAGAGAAATCCCTGTAACAAAAAAGCAGCAGCAGGAAACACTACTGGCTCCTGTCTGCCTGGTCTCTCTCCGGGGGCCTTCGTAACCGGAGGCTTATCGGAAATTGGCAGCGGTTTCAGCTTCGATTTTTACCCGGATATCCTCCCGGAGCTTCTTTTTGTCTATTTTCCCCACGGGGGTTAAGGGGATTTCGGCAACGACTTCGATCCGCTCCGGCAGATAAAGCACCGAAGTGTTTTTGGCCTTCAGAAAAGCGATGATGTCTGCGAAGGTGACGACCTGATCCGGTTTGGGTTTAATGAAGGCGCAGACCCGTTCGCCCAGCACCGGATCCGGCATGCCGACCACGGCCACCAGGTCCACGTCCGGATGGCCGGCCACCAGTTCCTCTACCTCCCGGGCACTGATGTTCTCGCCGGAAGGAGGGATTCAAGGACACCTCGATGGCCATGTTGTGGGTGAGGGGTGTGGCGATCAGGGTAATGTCCTGCGGGCAGCGCCGCCAGGCCTTGGCCCGGTATTCGACATTGCAGTAAAAATCGTTGTGGGTCCGCGGGACCAGCTTGGGCAGCTCGGTAGTCCCCCCGGTGGGCATCAGGTGGCAGGTGTCGTTGGGATCGGGGCCGAGGGCCGGCAGGGCCTTTCGTCGGTTCAGGTCCACCTGCTGCAGCCGTTCGTGGAAGGAAAGGGTCCCCGGAGGCAGGGGTTCCCCCGGGGGGGCGACCAGCAGGAGGTGCTCTAAAAACCCGGGTCGTGCTTGAAAGGCCCCGATGAGCGGGGCGTAATCGGTTTTTTCGAAGCGCCGGGGGGCCAGCCAGATTTTGGCCGCGGTGATTTCCCGGTAATGGTCCAACTCCCGCAGGGAGAAACGGGGGAGGCAGAAAACGGGGACGGCGCCGATTTTGAGCAGCCCGTAGTAGGCATAGACGAACTCG
>JALOOY010000432.1 GCA_025454185.1 Thermodesulfobacteriota bacterium | reverse complement strand
CTACGGGCAGAATGTCTTGCAGCATTCCCTGGAAGTGGCCTTTCTCTGCGGGACCATGGCCTCTGAATTGGGACTGAACGTCAAGCAGGCCAAACGGGCGGGACTGCTCCACGATATCGGCAAGGCCGTGGACCATGAGGTGGAAGGACCCCACGCCACCATCGGCGCCGATCTGGCCAAACGGTTCGGCGAAGCCAGCCGGGTCATTCATGCCATTGCGGCCCATCATGAAGACGTGGCACCGGAGAGCATCCTCGATGTACTGGTCCAGGCCGCCGACACCCTCTCGGGGGCCCGGCCGGGGGCCCGCAAGGAAATGCTGGAGACCTATGTAAAAAGACTGGAGGATCTGGAAAAAATCGCCCAGTCCTTTGAGGGGATCGGGAAAAGTTATGCCATCCAGGCCGGCCGGGAGATCCGCATTATTGTGGAAAGCGAAAAGGTCTCCGATAATGATATTTTCATTCTTTCCCGGGACATTGCCCGCAAGATCGAGGAACGCTTGACCTACCCCGGGCAGATCCGGGTCACGGTGATCCGGGAAATCCGGGCGGTCGAATATGCTAAATAGGCGGAGACCGGCCCCCAACACCCTCTGCCCGGTGCGGAGTGTTCCCCGTCGGTTTACTCCCCAGGATGCAGGGTTCCCGTGCCGGTAACCCTATTGTTCATCGGGGATATCGTGGGCCGTCCGGGGCGGCGGGTGGTCCGCGAGCTTCTGCCGGGTCTCGTCGACCGCTATCGGGTCGACCTGGTGGTCGCCAACGGGGAAAACGCCTCCGGGGGGATCGGGCTTTCCCCGAAGGGCGCGGAAGAATTGTTCGGGGCGGGGGTGCAGGTCCTGACTTCCGGCAATCACATCTGGAAGAAAAAAGAGATCATCCCCTATATGCGGGAGACCCGGGACCTGATCCGCCCGGCCAACTATCCGCCGGCCGCCCCCGGGGCGGGAGCAACGATCCAGGAGACCGCGGCCGGCATCCCGGTGGCCGTACTGAACCTGCTGGGCCGCACGTTCATGGAAGCGGTCGATTGTCCCTTTCGAACCGCGGAAGCGGAGTGGGAGCGGTTGAAGGCCCAAACGCCGATCCTGCTGGTCGATTTTCATGCCGAAGCCACTTCGGAAAAGGTGGCCCTGGGCTGGTTTCTGGACGGCAAGGCCAGCGCCGTCCTGGGAACGCATACGCACATCCAGACGTCGGACGAGCGGATACTGCCCCAGGGAACGGCCTATCTGACGGACGTGGGCATGACCGGTCCGCTCGATTCCGTGATCGGGGTCCGGAAAGAAATCGCCATAGACCGCTTTCTAACCCAGATGCCCCATAAATTCGAGGTGGCCAAGAAAGACCTGGTCCTGGAAGCGGCCCTGGTGACGGTGGATGAAAATTCCGGAAGGGCTTTAACCATCAGCCGGTTGCGCGAACGCCTGCCGGTGCTGAGTTAACGGTATTGTGTAAATCCGGATAGGGAAAGCCCCAACCCCCAAAGTCGCCACGTTTTTAAATTCGATGTTCGGTCTTTACTTTCGTATTAAGGGAGAAAGGGTCCTTGGGCAACTTTTATCTGACCTTGCAGGAACGGGGTTTTATCGAACAGGCCACCGATCCGGAAGAGATGGCCGATCTGTTCGACCGGCAGACCGTTAGGGCTTATATCGGCTTCGATCCGACGGCTCGATCCCTGCACGTGGGCAGTCTGGTGCCGATCATGGCCCTGGCCCATCTGCAGCGGCACGGCCACGTGCCGATCGCCCTGGTGGGCGGGGGGACGGCCCTCATCGGGGACCCTAGCGGCAAAAAGGAAATGCGCCCGGTACTGACCTATGAGGAGGTGGCCGGCAATGCCGAGGGGCTCAAGAAACAGCTTTCCCGTTATATGGTCTTGGACGGGGAAGGGGGGCTGCTCCTCAATAACCTGGACTGGCTGAAACCACTGAATTATATCGAATTCCTCCGGGATATCGGCCGCCATTTCAGCGTCAACCGCATGCTGGCCGCGGAAGCGGTCAAACAAAGGCTGGAAACCGGTCTGTCCTTTATCGAATTCAACTACCAGCTCCTCCAGGCCTACGATTTTTTACAGCTTTATCAACAGCGGGGCTGTCTGCTCCAGATGGGCGGCAGCGACCAGTGGGGAAACATCGTGGCCGGGCTGGAACTGATCCGCCGGGTGAAGGGCGGCAAGGTTTACGGATTGACCTTCCCGCTCATGGTGACCAGCACCGGTGAAAAGATGGGCAAGACCGCCCGGGGTGCTGTTTGGCTCGATGGGGAACGGACCAGCCCCTACGATTATTACCAGTTCTGGATCAACACCTCGGATGAGGATGTGGGTCGCTTTCTGCCCCTTTTTACCTTTCTGCCCCTGGAGGAGATTGCGGAGCTGACCCGCGAAGGGGGGGCCTCCCTGCGGCGGGCCAAGGAAGCCCTGGCCTTCGAGGCGACCCGGATCACCCATGGCGCGGCCGAAGCCGAAAAGGCCCGCGAGGCCGCCCGACAGCTTTTTTACGGCCAGGGTCAGGATCTGGAGGGTCTGCCCACCACCGTCATACCCAGAGACAAATTCTTGCCGGCGGGTCTGGAAGCCTATCTGCTCCTGGTCGAGGCCGGACTTTGCCGGACCCGGGGCGAGGCCCGGCGCTTGATTTCCCAGGGCGGGGTTTATGTGCAGGAGCGGCGGGTGCCCGCCTTCGACCTGCCCATCGGCCCGGCCGATTTTCGGGAGGGGCAGATCCTGATTCGGGTGGGCAAAAAAAAATACCACCGGGTGCGGATTGGTTGATTTTTTTCTTGACGATCATTACATTGTAATGTATAAATGTCTTTTTTCGTTGCGGCGGTAAAAAAGTGCTTGACAAACACCGCAACATTCGGTAGGATCGTTTTCGTTGTTTTGATCTTTGAAAACTAAATAGTGAGCCCGTTTTGTGGTCCCTTTTATAGTTATGTTTTTGAGTTTAATTGGAGAGTTTGATCCTGGCTCAGAATGAACGCTGGCGGCGTGCTTAACACATGCAAGTCGAACGAGAAACCCCGGCTTGCCGGGGGAGTA
>JALOOY010000431.1 GCA_025454185.1 Thermodesulfobacteriota bacterium | reverse complement strand
CCTTCCCCCGATCTTAAAAGCCGGACCGCCACCGGAAAAGTTTCCGTATTGATATACCGCCGCAGTGCTTTTCACAGTGCCCTCCATTGCTCCATATCCTTATCATCCCTCCGGAAACTATTTTCCCGATCCCCGTCCATGACGGATGGCTATATATAACAAATTTTTCCTTATTTATAGTTTCTTTTTCTTTTAGGCCACCAAGGTGAAATACGGCGCACCCGCTGAGGAAGATCCGCCTTCTCGTCTTGTAAATATCGGCCGGCATAATTATTTTTGAATACAAAATAAATGAGAGTGCTCCAAGCCGCTCCGACTAGCGCCGCGCCTTAGAGAAGCATTTAACCTCCTTGTTCGGATTGGCCCGGGCCTTGGCTTCCGCCGGGCTCCCCGCGATGACGTAGACCGTTTGTGGCCGGTCGATCAGCGGCTTGACCACGTTGCGAAAATAGGCCTGGCGGTCTTCTTCGTATTCGATCCGGTTCCGGTCGCCGGCCGGGCAGACCCCCAGACAATGGTTGCACTGGTAATTCGGTCCATAGGCAAGCGACTGCCACCAGGAGATGGTCTCCGGGTCGCTGAACCGTTGCCGATAGGCTTCCATGTCGGGGGAAGATACCAGGGCATCAACCCAGTCCAGAAAGTTGATCGTCACCTCCCGGTAGTTGTGGGTCAGGCAGGCAAAGCCCTCGAATCGGCCGTCTTTACCGATGGCCCCCACGGGGCAGGCGGCCGCGCACAGGTTGCATTGGAGGCAGGGGTTTTGTTCAAGCTTCCGGTCGTATTTTTCGACCTGCCGGTCGATCAGCAGGGCCGAGAAGCAGTGGGCCGCGCCGAACTGGGGATGCAGGATCATGCGGCTCAGCCCCATCAGCCCCAGGCCGGCCTCTTCCGCGACAGGCTTGTGGCTCACGTTTAAGGCCTTTTGGCCCGGGCGCGGAATGTCCATCGGGAAGGCCGGACTGAGGTAGACCCCCCGGACCCCAAACCGGCCTAAGCTGCGCAAAATGGACCGGCTGGCCTTTTTCATCACGTCTTCCACCAGATGAATGTCCATGGCGTTCAGGTAGCGCGCCGGTGAGCGGGCATTGTCTACGTTCAAGGCCACGGTCAGGCCGATCACGCTGCGGGTCTTTGGAAACACCTGCAGGATCATATCTTTTTGGGCCTCCAATCCCGGTCGGTCGAGTTCCACAAAGCCCACATCATCCACTCCGGCCTCCAGGCACAATCGGCACAGCCCTTCGTAACGGAGCGTTCCGTCGGGCAGGTCCAGGTCTTCCTGTTTTTTATCCATCGTCGTTTCTCCTTTTTATTTCTTTCTCGGCCTCCGGGTTTCCTTATTAGGTGCGGGCACACCCATTTGCCTAAAATTTTTTTCAGCCCTTTCTGGCCACCTCGTGCAAACCGGAAAGCAGACCGGACCATTTCTCCGGGCCCAGGGCGGCCACGGTCTCCGCCTGGACCTTCTGCCACAAGGGCAGGGCCGCGGCCAGCGCCTCCCGGCCCCGGGGGGTGATGCTGATCTGGCGTTCCCGCTTGTCATCACCGGCCGTTACCGTCACCAGCCCCCGGGCCGTCATGACGTTCAGATTGCGGGTCAGAGAAGTCCGGTCCAGACCCAGCAGTCGGGCCATTTTGGTCAGGAGCAGGCCTTCTTCGTAGCCCGCAGCCACCAGCACCGAGAACTGGGTGGCCTTGAGCCCGGTCCCCTTTAAGGCCCGTTCATACCGCTGGGTGACCAGGCGGGCCGCCCTTCTCAGATTGAAGCAGGCGCAACTGACCCCGATTTCCCGGCTAAGCTTTTTGTCCATATGCCAATCTAAAGGTTACCTTTCAATATGTGTATACACACTTATTTTCGGAAAATCAAGCTTATTTTGGATTCCAGGTCGGGCGGCGGCCGGCGTTTCTCCAGGAAACCGTCAACCGCTTTTTGAATGCGCCGCTGCTCCAGGTCGCTGAATTCCATTCTAATTCTCCCCGGGGTTCCCGGATCAGACCGAAAGATTTAGAATTTCCTGGCCAATCGCGACTTCCGTTTCAATCTTGAAAAGTCCGGCCGGTATAATTAGATTGTGAGAAGAAAAGGAATATAAGCCATGCCCAAAAATGCCCATATCTCCCGGAGGGCCTTTCTGGCAGCAGCCGGCGGTCCATTGGTCAGCATCGGCCTGACGGGGACTTTTATAAAACTCCCTGAGTTTGAACAGCAGGCCCTGGCTGCCCAAACCCGGTCCGACGGCCGGCCGCGGATCCCTCCCGGCCAGGAAGCGGTTAAAAAGATCCTGGACATGGGCGGTACCCTCGGTACGGCCACCGAAGGCAACTTTACGCTGCGCATCCGGGGAGAGGTGGAAAACCCGCTGGTTATTTCCTACCCGGAGTTGCTGGCCCTCGAACAGGTCCAGATAGCCTGCGACGTGCACTGCGTTACGGGTTGGACCCTGCTGGACTCCCGCTGGGCCGGGGTTCGCCTGAGCACCCTCATGCGTCTGGCCAAACCGACGAAAGCGGCCAACTTTGTCATTTTTGAGGCCGCCGCGGGATATACCGCCAACATCCCCCTGGCGGAGGCCCGCAAGGAAAACCTGCTTCTCGCCCATGGCTTTTTCGATCAGAAGCTTCCCAAGGAGCACGGCGGCCCGGTCCGGGCCCTGGTGCCTGACCGCTACTTTTACAAAAGCGCCAAGTGGCTGGAGGGGATTAAATTTTCAGCCCAAGACGAGCCGGGTTATTGGGAGCGCAACGGCTACAGCAATTCCGCCGACCCGTGGAAGGAGGAGCGCTACCGGTGATGGTAGTGCCAATTTTATCAGGCGCTCGTTTTCTTGCTCAACGAACGGTGCCTCCACTCTGTCCGGTTAACGCCACGCCTTCCGGACGCATTTGACCTCCTTGGTCGGATTGGCCCGGGCACTGTCTTCTGCCGTGCTCCCCGCGATGACGTAGACCTTTTGTGGCGGGTTGATCAGGGACTTGCCCCGTTTCGAAAATAAGCCTGCCGGATCATTTCCTTCTGGGCCGCCACGATCTCGGCCTGAGCCTTTTGCCAAAGGTGCA
>JALOOY010000430.1 GCA_025454185.1 Thermodesulfobacteriota bacterium | reverse complement strand
TGGGCGTGGTCTTCAGTTTGTCCATCATGCGCAGGGCGTCGGTGGGGCAGACCGCCGCGCAGACCCCGCAGCCCTTGCAGGCGCTGGGGATCGCGTCGATGTTCATGGCAAAGCTGTCCCAGGGCACTCCTTTGGGGGGCTTTTTAAACTGCTTGAAGAAGCTTTCATATTCCAGCGGAATAGGCCGTTCCGTCACCGTGCAGAAGAGGGCCGAATCCGGGCAGGAGGCCGCGCAGGTGCCGCAGGCCGTGCATTTGCTGGCATCCCACACCGGCAGGGCGGTACTGATGAAACTCATGTCCCGGTACCGGGTGGTGGCCGCGGGGACGATGGGCAGGAAGTGGTCCCAGCTCACCTTGCGCCCCTCCATGAGGGGGTGCACCATTTCCAGGAAGAAAATCTCCTGGTAGTTGGGAATCAGGTTCACCGGTTTGATGGCCCCCAGTTCGTCCTTTTCCTTTAGCTGCACCGGCAGGCCGGCGGTCCCGGGGGCTTGCCCGAAGTCTTCCGGCAGGGGCGGTTTGTACCCCGCGCCGTGGGCTTCGATGGCGGCCAGGCCGTTGGCCAGCTCCGAACTTTTGGCCCCGCCGGCTTTCTCAGCCCCGTATTTGAGCAGGACAATATTGGTGTCGATGACGCCTTTGCCTTTTTTGCCCATCTTCTTTTCCATTATTCTTTTAAAGCGCTGCTCGAAATCCTTTTCCGACAAAATGCCCATCTCTTTATTAATCAAGCCCAGGATGGGAGCACCGGGGAGATTCTTTTTCATCTGCTGCAAGGCCATCCAGGTGGCGTCCACGACTTTCAGGCGAATCTTGCGGTATTTTATCAACGTCTGCACCTGGGCCGGGAAGGAAGTCATGATCTCTTCCGGGTCCCGGAGGCTGTTCACCACCAGCAGGCCGTTTTCCTTCAGACCGCCCACATATTCCCGGAGGATCTGGCCATCCAGGAATTTTTCGTTGAAAAAGGCCAGCACGTCCCGTTCCGTCAATTCCGAACTGTTCCGGATGGGCAGGGGGCTGAGGCGCAGATTCATGAAGACCGGCGAACCCTTCCGGGCGGCCCCGTACCGGGCCCCGGTCTGAATGTAGTTGGTATGCCCCTCGCTTTCCTCCGCGTAGATCAGGGCCGCGGTCTCCAGGGCCGTCTTGACGCCCTCGGCCCCGATGCCGATGAAAGTCATGCCCAGTTCCCGTTCCGGGTACCCCGGCAGCGGCGCCGGCTTCAAGGTGTAGGGCCCTTCGATGCCCACGGAGAAATCCCGGTGGAAACCGCCCCGCTTCTTCTCGAAACAGGCCGCCATATTTTCCACCACCGCGGCGGCGTCGTATTTGTTGAAGTCTTTGCTCCCCAGGCCGTAGACCCCGTGGAGCAGCGTCGGCATGGTGGTCCGGCCGTAGGCCTGATGCTCCGCCTTGCCTTCCCGGCCAGCCCGGAGGGAGATCTGCAAGGCGGCCTGGATGTCGGCCAGGAGCAACTGGTTGTGGGTGGTGCCCGAGCGCTCCAGCACCGTGATCACCTTGGCGTTGCGCACCCCGTAGGCCAGCTCTTCGTAGCAGGCCGGGTTGAAGAGCACCGGCCGCACCACGCCGATTTTATAGCCCCGGGCATCCCGGTAATAATCCACCACGTCCTTCACCACCCCGGCCGCGGACCCCAGCAGGACCACCACCATGTCCGCGTCTTCGGTGCGGTAACATTCCACCACCTTGTAATTGGTCCCCAGGATCTGGTTGGTCACGTTAAAAGCGGCGATATAGGCCTTGCGCATGAAGTGGTAGGCAAAATCCTGGCTGATCTGCCCTTCCATGGTGAGATCGGTGTCCGTGAAGGTTCCCGTCAGGGCGGGATAGGCGAAGTTCGGCTGATAGAGGCGGTTGGGTTTGCCCACGAAAAGGCGGAGGTAATCATCCGACAGTTCCTTAATATTCTCGATGGCGTGGCTCTTGATGAAACCGTCGCCGATGACCATGCAGGGCAGCATCACCTGGCGGGACTCAGCAACCTTGAAAGCGATGGGCAGCAGGTCGTGGAGCTCCTGGTTATCGCCGGTCACCAGCTGGGTCCAGCCAGCGTTGCGTACGGCGTAAAAATCCGTATGGCCGCCGTGAATACTCAAGGAGCCTTTATTCACTTCCCGGGCCATCACCGTCATAATCACCGGCAGGCGTTTGCCGGCCACGGAAAAGAGGTTCTTGGTCTTCAGCAAAAGCCCCTGGGAGGAGGTGTTATCGGCATATCGGCCGCCTTGGCAGGCCATGGCCTCCACGGAGACGATGGCCGACAACTCGTCGCTGGGCTGGAAGTACATCAATTCGTGCCCGAAAATATTCTTTTGCCCCTGGGAGGAGGCCCGGGCAAAGGTTTCGGCAATGGGCGTGGAAGGGGTAATGGGATAACCGCACAGGCCGTCCACCAGCCGGGTCAGGATGGAGATGGCCGCCTGGTTGCCGTCCATCAGGACGTCCTGGCGCTGGCGCATGGCCTCCAGGTCCGCCTCGGGAATGTCCGCCAGATTGAAATCAAACAGTTTTTTGGCGTCGAAACGGTCCCATTCCGCCCGCCAGTCGATCTCTACCTTGCGTCCCAACTTCTCTTTGAGGTTATAGTACGGCAGATTCATCTGCAGGGTCAAAAGGTCGATTCTGGGTTCCATGCCACATCTCTCCTCGAGGAATAATCTCGCTGCTGTTTCCATACTTCCGGGTATTAAGCGAAATTTCATTTTACCATAGGATAAAAAAATTGCCTACTGCTGTCAAAGATTTTTCGACACGCCCCCAGCCCTGCCCTCGTGACCAAAGATTTCCGACCCCGGTTCAACAACCTCTTGCTAATTTACTCCTGATATATTAAACTAAGGTCGTTTTGCGGGCGTGGTGGCCGCACGCCGCCCAACCGCAGCCGTATCATTACTTTACTGCAGACATATCCCCTCCCCTGCCTGGGTGGCGGAATTGGTAGACGCAAGGGACTTAAAATCCCTCGGGGTTTATCCCCGTGCCGGTTCGAGTCCGGCCCTAGGCACCAAATATCAAGGGGTTAGCAAGTCAGCCAACCCCTCTTTTTTAT
>JALOOY010000429.1 GCA_025454185.1 Thermodesulfobacteriota bacterium | reverse complement strand
TCACCGGCAGTTCCTACCACTCGCCCCTGATGTTGCCGGATAACTCCGGAGATGATCTCCAGATTGGCTTTGAGGGCACGGATGGTCCCTTCCTCGTCCTCCCCCATGAGGCGACTGTAGCCTTGGACATCGGCACTCAAGATGGCGGCGAGTTTTCGTTTTACCTGATCTGGGGACATAAGATTACCTCTCCATGGATAGGTATGGTTGGGAGCCAAAAATAGAAAAACCCCATATCTCTAGTGAGAAACGGGGCTTCCGTAAATCCGCCATGTTCCTGCCTCCTGCCGGGAGGTGGTAAAATTGGAAGACGGGTCAATTTATTAACGTGGCCTTAACAATAAAATTATACACCAATTCAGGGCCGGACCATAGGAATTTTTTTGACCCGGGAAGGGGGAGTTCTACCGGTCCCGCTGTTACAGCGGGATTAGCCGGGACCAGGGTATTTTCAAAATCAGCCAATCCCCTGGATTCCGGATCAAGTCGCCCCGTGCCGGTTAGCCCTTTCAGGGGCAGGTCAACTTTTTAGTCAAGGTATTGTTTTCTTCATTGCTTTCCGGAAGGACATTGTCCGCATCGATCGTGGCGGTTACCGTCCAGGTTCCGGGGGCCAGCGTGATCCCCGGGTCGGCGCCCACACCGTGAGAGAAAAAGGCCCCCGACTCCAGAACGATTTTGTTCATGGAACTGTCCTTGAGCATCCCGTTGACGAATACTTTCTCCCTGAGCACCCGGTCGATCTTGACATTCCCTTTGTTCTGCCAGGATACCCAGATCCGGCAGTTCTGGTTCTTGTCCAGTGTAATGTCGAAGAGAGCAATATCCTGGTTTAAAGGCTGCGCGGCTGGCCGGGCTTTCTGCACAGGCGCCGCCGCCTCGGGAACGGCTTTCTTGAATTCCCCAAAAGCAAAACCGACGCCCAGGAAAACAAACGCCGCCGCAGAAAACACAAACATTCTTCGGATCATCTTCTTCTCCTTTCCTTTCGGTAAATCTGATTTAGGAATTCGGCAAAAAATCCATTTTAATGATGCGAAAAGTTCCCTGCCCGGAGGCCACCGGCCTTTCTTGAGCGTCCAGAATGTCGGCCCGGACGAAGGCCAGGCGCCCGGTCTGGTGGGTGGTCTCGGCCCGGCAGATAAAGGGGCCCTCCCGGGCCGGGGCCAGGTATTGTATGGCCAGATCGATGGTGGTGCAGCTTAGTCCCTTGGCCAGCACGGACTGGATGGCCCAGGCCATGGTGGTGTCCATGATCGTGAAGAGTACCCCGCCGTGAGGCTGGCCCGGAAAAGGCCAGCAGACCCGGGCCGGCGGCGACAGAAGGGCTTCGGCTTTTCCGTCGCCGGCCTTTTCAATCCGGATGCCCACGGTGGCGTACAGCAGATTGCCGTTGAATTGTTCGAGCTGGTCCGGTGTGAAGGTCATGTCCTAATGTTCCTTAATATGCCGACGGCCGGCCCTCATCGGGGGCGGCCGAAAAGTCCCGTCCAGTAATAGCGGCATTCGCCGCCCTGAAAAAAGCCGATGCCGATTTCGGTGTAGGATGCGCTGAGAATGGTTTCCCGGTGGTTGGCGCTCTTCATCCAGGCCGCCATGATTTTTTCCGGTACGTCCTGGCCGCAGCCGATATTTTCACCGTAAGCCCGCCAGCGGTACCCGGCCCGATTGATCCGCTCCTCCGTGCCCTGCCCGGCCGGATTGTTGTGGGAGAAAAAATTGGTGCGGGCCATGTCCCGGCTGTGATGTTCGGCTACCCGGGCCAGCAGCGGGGAAAAGGTCAGGGGCGCTAATCGCTGCCGGCCCCTTTCCTCGTTGATCAGGCGGACCAGTTGCCGTTCAAAATCGGCCGGCGAAGCAATATCCTGCCCTGCTGATTTTGCGGATTTTACTACGGGAACGGCCTCCCGGGCGCAGGCCAGCAATCCGACCAGGAGTAAAGCCAGGAGGCCGGCGATCTTTGTTGCGGATCCAGCCATTATTGAAGATCTAATCGAATACGGCAGGATAGCTGCCTGCCCTGCGAAGTAAAATTCGATGTCCGATATTTGTTTTTGGAATTATTGATTGTCTCATAATTAAACCGACACAAATGTCGCGCGAAGCCTCCCTGGTCCCGCTTTAAGAGCGGGATAAGCCAGGGGCTAGGTTTGGACCCTGGCTATTCCGCTATAACAGCGGGACCAGGGTGAGGACTCTAAGCCGAGATCGGTAGTTTTTCGGTCATTCCGGCGAAGGCCGGAATCCAGGGTGGTTAACAACTAAGGGCACCTGGATGCCGGATCAGGTCCGGCATGACTACCAAAACCAAGGTCTGGAAATGGTTTTCGGGTTTTTTAAACCAGCAACTAGTAACGAGCAACCAGCAACGTTTTTATTGCCGTGCTAAAGCCCCAGGTAAGCCCGACAGACATGCGCATCCTGCAGCAGGTCGGCGGCCGCCCCCTGCATGGTCAACTCCCCGTTTTCCAGGACGTAGGCCCGCTGGGCGATCTTCAGGGAATGATGGACGTTCTGCTCCACCAGGAGGATGGTGATGCCGTCGGCGTTGATCTGGCGGATGATCTCAAAGATGGTTTTCACCAGCAAGGGCGACAAGCCCAGGGAGGGCTCGTCCAGCATGAGGATCCGGGGGTTGGACATGAGGCCCCGGCCGATGGCCAGCATCTGCTGCTCGCCTCCGGAGAGGGTCCCCGCGCTCTGGGTCAGACGCTCTTCGAGACGGGGAAAAAGGGCGTAGATCTTTTTCAGGTTGTCCTGCTTGAAGCGGCGGGCCTTGGGGTTCAGTGCCCCCAGTTCCAGGTTCTCCAACACGGTCATGGTTGGAAAAAGCTGGCGTCCTTCCGGGATCTGGATGATCCCCAGCTCCACGATTTCCGAAGTCGACCGGTTATGGATGGACTGATCGTTCCAAGTGATGGAGCCCCTTTTAGGCTTCAGGATCCCGGAAATGCTGCGCAGGGTGGTGGACTTGCCGGCCCCGTTGGAGCCGATGATGGTCACGATCTCCCCTTCCGGCACTTCCAGGGATACGCCCCGCAAGGCCTGGAGGTCCCCGTAAAAGACGTCTATGTTTTCA
>JALOOY010000428.1 GCA_025454185.1 Thermodesulfobacteriota bacterium | reverse complement strand
CCCGACCCGGGCCACCCGCTGTTTTCAATTCGCCAAGATTGCCGCCGACCAGGGGCACGATGTGACGGTTTTTCTGGTCGACGATGGCGTCTATCTGTGCAACCTCTCCCTGACCGAACGGATCAAGGCCCCCACCGGAGACGAACTGATCACCTACTGGAAGTTTCTGGTGGGAAAAGGCGCCGCTATTCTGGTTTGCAAGCCCTGCGCCGAAACCCGCCTCATCGGGGAGGACGACCTGCCCCCCGGCTGTAAAATCGCCACCGGCGTGACCCTCATCGACCTGGCGGTGGAGGCCAAGGTCTTTTCTTTTTAGATGGCTTGAACATCGCCTGAAAGAAAAATAGCAATAGGGCACGGCCCCGCGTTTTGCGGGGCTATGCTACCTTCCGAAATTCGATGTTGGCTGTTGGCTGTTGGACGTTCGTCTGCCATTTTTCGAACCAAACGCCCTCCGGCCATCTACCCTAACGAGCCAGCAGCGTCTTGCCGATGGTCATGACCTCGGCTTCCTTGGTCCCTTCATAAATCTCCAGGATCTTGGCATCACGGTAGTAGCGCTGGACCTCGTATTCCTCGATGTAACCGTAGCCGCCGTGGATCTCCAGGGCCGCGTTGGCGCAGAAGACGGCGCTCTGGCCTCCGAAATACTTGGCCATGGCCGAGAGGTTGAAATCGGGCCGACCCTGGTCGATAAGCCAGGCACTCTTGTAGACCAGGCCCCGCAGGGCCTCGATGCGGATGGCCATCTCGGTCAGTTTGGCCTGGGTCAACTGGTAGGTCCCCAGGGGGGCGCCGAAGACAATCCGCTCCTTGGCGTAGCGCACGGCCACGTCGAGGCAGGCCTGGGACAGTCCCAGGGCCTGGGCCGCCACCATGGGCCGGGTGGTGTCGAAGAAGTGCATCAACTGGTAAAAGCCGCGTCCTTCGACGCCCACCAGGTTTTCCCGGGGGACCCGGACCTCCTCGAAGCTGACCTCGGCCGTGTCGCTGGCCCGGATGCCGAGCTTGCCGTGGATCTTGTTGCGGGAGATGCCCGGGGCGTCGGCCGGGATGATGATCAGGCTGAAGCGGTTGTGCCGCTTTTCCTCGGGGTTGGTAATGCACTGGGTTACGTAGAAATCGCAGAGGGAACCGTTGGTGATGAACATCTTGTTGCCGGTGACCACGTATTCGTTGCCGTCCTTCACGGCCTTGGTGCGGTACCCGGCCACGTCGGTTCCGGCGTCCGGTTCCGTATAGGCGCCGGCGCTGATCAGTTTACCCTCGCAGACCGGGGTGATGTAGGCTTTTTTCTGCTCCTCGGTCCCGTAGGCGTAGATGGCCTCGCAGCCGAAGGAGGCGGTGATGATGCTGGTGCAGTGGCCCATGTCCACCCGGGCGAGCTGCTCGGTAAGCACGGCCAGCCCCAGGCTGCCTACACCCGCCCCGCCGTATTCCTCGGAGGCCCAGGCGGCCACCAGCCCGTTTTCCGCGGCCTTGCGCACCACCTCGCGGTCGTATCTCTCCTCGGCGTCGCACTGCCGGGCCACGGGGGCCAATTCTTTCTGGGCGAATTTATAGGCCATGTCGCTGAGCATCTTCATTTCTTCGGGTAATTCAAAATCCATGTCTTCCTCCTTTGTCGGGAGGCAACGGAATGCCCGCCGCCCGATTTGAATTCATTTTCAAGCCAAACTGATATAGTATAAGATGGCCTTCTGTCAAGCAAATCAAGCGTCAACGTGTCCATGGAAGCGCCGGGAACGTTGGATTTTTTTCCGGCAGGGGCTGGGATCAATATAGTCCAACGCGCAAAGGAAAGAGCTGAAACACTCATTGCGGAGGGACGCAAAGCATGTCAAGGTTTCTCTTATTTCTGCATATATGTTTTGTTATTATGAGCTGCCCTTTTTCAGCGGCCGTTTCGCAAACTACCGGCTGGCAGGAGGTCCTCTTCCGGGACCAACCGGGTACCCGCTTCGTCTCCGGTGTATGGTATAAGGAACGGGTCTATGCCGGAACCCATAACCCCGGGTCGGTCTATGCTTTCGACCTCAATCCTTTGGGTGGGGATTGGAAACGGGACTTTTTCCCCCATAAAGAGGCGCCCACGGAGGCCGTGCTCGACCTGGTTACCTTTCAGGACGAGCTTTTCGGGGTGGTGGAAAAAAGTCCTTCGGAAATCAGAAGGCTGAACCGGGAAAACGGGGTTTGGGAGGCGCTGGACATACCCTCCCGGGAGGGCTTCTACTTCGGCGCCGTTTTCCAGGGGAAATTGTATGTGAGCGGGGGGCATCCGCAGCGCAGCGGCATGACCCTGTTCCGCTCCGCTGACGGCCGGCGCTTCGAGGAGGCGGCCCAGTTGCCGGACTGGGCCTGGATACCGGTTGTTTTTCAGGAGGAATTGTACTTCCTGGGCCACAAGGGGGCGGCCTATTCCAACCGCGGCACCGTCGCCTTCCGCAGCCGGGACGGCAGCCGCTTTGAGGCGGTAACGGCCCTGGAGGTGGAATTCCAATACCAGTGCGCCCTTCCCTGGCAGGGCCGGCTCTACCTGGGGACCGGCGGCTGGACCGTCAATCGCACGGCAAAAAATCAGGCCCGGATATACCGCTTCGACGGCAAGAAGCGGGAACAGGTGCTGGCCGACATTCAATTAAACGGGATCACCAGCCTGGCCGCCTGCGGTCGCCATCTGTACGCCCTGGCCGATTCAGGCTGGGAAACCCCGACGGGCTCCTCGGCCCTCTACCGCACGGCCGATGGCGAAAACTGGGAAAAAGTCCGGACTTTCCCGCACCCGGAGCTGCGGAAAATCGTAGCCGTGGCGGGCAAACACCTGCTGCTGTTCGGCGGCAAAAACAGGGAATACGGGGCGGTCTACCTGCACGAAAATTACTGTGAATAAAGCGTTAACGTGGCTTTTCCACGTAGACCTTCATCAGAATTTTGCCCCAGCCCCCCTTGTCCAGACCGACATCGGTGCACTGGACTATAGTAAAACGCTCGTAAAGCGGGTCGGATTTGCTGATCAGCCGCTCATAGATAGCCGGAAGCTGTTGCGAAACCGGTCCCAGGGCGAATAGGCACATGCGCCGG
>JALOOY010000427.1 GCA_025454185.1 Thermodesulfobacteriota bacterium | reverse complement strand
GGGCAGAAAGGAAAGGGTCGGCAGGGTCTGCCTCTGCTGGAACGACAAGATCATGCGCACCAGGCGCCATTTCCCCGGGCCCATGGCATTCGGAAAATAAGTGCCTTCGGGAAACAGTACCAGAAACGATTCCCCTCGTATCAAGGGGACCAGGGACCGAAAAGTTGACAGGCTTTTCAGCGGCGCCCGGCGGTCCACCGGTATGCCCCCCAGGCGGCTGATGAACCAGCGGGCCGGCGGCGATCGAAACAGTTCCTCCTTGGCCAGGAAATGCAGGGGCCGGGGCACGTAGTGGCCGAGCAGGGGCACATCCCACCAGTGCTGATGCTTGGGAATCAGCAGGACCGGGCCTTTTTTGGGCAGATGGTCCAGTCCCCGAATCTGTACCGCGAAGCGGGCCGGGAGTACCAGGCTGGAAACGACCCTGGTCAGACTAAAAACGAAAGGCGACCGTTTCATTCTTTTCTTTAATCTACAATTAACAATTGATGGTTTCGCAAAAAGTCGTCATTGCGAGCGGAGCGAAGCAATCCCCCGCTGTAACTATCCGATTCCTGGGGATTGCTTCGTCGGTTCCCTCCTCGCAATGACTCCCTTGCGGGCTTTTTGCGAGATTGTCAACAATTGATTATTGATTATTGTTTTTAAGCCCCTGCCCTCGCTGATGCTCAGTACAACAAATACCTTTCCCGAATTTTCTTGAATTCCTCCAGCCCCTGTTCCCAGGATTTTTCCAATTCCGCCACCGGCGTCCCCGCCTCCAGGGCCTGACGGACAGCCGGGTCTCCGATCAACAGGTCGATGGGCATTCTTTCCTGCTCGTATTCATAGGGCGGCTGTTTCCACTGAAAATCCCGGGGGTACAGCTCCAGCAAGGCCTGGAGCAAGGCCAGGGTCGTTCGGTAAGGCCTGAAGGTCTCCCGATCCGTCACCTGCAGGAAGAAACCCCGGCAGACCTCGCCCTGCCATTTCTGGAAGGTGGGCCGAAAGGCCGTTTCCATCAAATGTACACCCGGCAGAGGAAACCGCTCCAGGATTTTTTTTATGCGGTCCGGTTCCAGAAAAGGGGCCCCGAAATATTCGAAAGGCCGGGTGGTGCCACGGCCCTCGGAAATGGTGGTCCCTTCCAGGAGGACCTGGCCGGGATAGACGAAGGCCGTTTCCACCGTGGGCATGTTGGGCGATGGCGGCAGCCAGAGTCTGCCCGTCCGATCAAAGGCGGTGCCCCGGTCCCAGTCCCGCAAGGCGACCACCCGCAGGGAGGCCCCGATCGCCATTTCCCGGTTGAACAGCAGGGCCAGCTCCCCCGGCGTCAAACCATGGCGCATGGGCAGTTCCCAAACCCCCACAAAGGAACGCATTTCCGCCCGCAGGGGGTTGCCCTCCACCGTTTGCCCACCCAGGGGATTGGGGCGGTCCAGCACCATCACCTCTATTCCGGCCGAACCGGCTTCTTCCAGGCAATAGGCCAGGGAGGTGATAAAGGTATAGACCCGGGTCCCCACGTCCTGCAAGTCGATGAGCAGGACCTCGATCTCGGCCAAGCTTTCAGGGGTCGGCCGGCGGGTATGGCTGTAAAGGCTGTGCAGCGGCAGGCCCGTGGCCGGGTCCCGGCTGTCCGGCGTCTCCACCATGTTGTCCTGCTCGGTCCCCCAGAAGCCATGCTGGGGAGAGAAGAGGCAGCGGAGATTATTTTGAAATTTACCCCGCAGCAGATCTTTGCTATAGTGACCTCGATGGTCGACGGACGCCAGGTTGGAAAGCAAACCCCATTTTTTCTTTAACAGGTCCCGCGGCGGGTTGTTCAAAAAGACTTCCAATCCCAACTGCACCGGAACAACCTCCTCCACAAAAAAGACTGGATTTTAAAAAAGTGATTGACCCCAAGAAATTTGATTATAGACCCCGACTCTTAAAAGTCAAGAAAGGCCGACGGCGTCTCCCACTGGGCCTGGTTGCGGGCTGGATTCTGCTGGCCTGGTCCATGGCCGGACCAGCGGTGGCCCAAAATCCGGAAGCGGCGGCTCTCCCGGAAGGACCTGCCATCGTCCGTTGGGGGAGGCCGTCGCCGCTAGTGGAACTGGGGCTCGGAACCTATTTTTCCCGGGGAGAGAACTCCTGGCAGATCAGTTTTCCCACCACCGCCGGCAGGGGCCGTTCGGCCCTGGAATTTAAGGATCTGGACGGGATCACGCCTTTTGCCTCCCTGACGATCCGGCATCCGCAATCCCTGGTGGGGTTGAACTTGCTGGCGGGTTCGGGCAACCTGAGCGGAGGCGGCGGAACGGATGCGGACTATGACGGCGGCCGGCTCTTTCTGCAATCCCGCCTGGAGGTGTCCGGGGACCTGACCTTCTGGTCTGCCGATCTGGAGACGACCTTTTCCGGATTCTGGGGGCGGCCCTGGTACCTGAAACCCTTCCTCGGCTGGCAGCAGCAGCAGGAGAAGCTGCGCCTGACCAACGGGCAATGGAGCGTCATCCGCGGTCTCCCGGCCCGGCAACCCCTGTACGGCCTGGACAGCCGCTATGACTTCAACTGGGAGGCCGTCCGCCTGGGCATCCAGGGCGGGGTGGATTTTATCACCCGGCCGGAACCGGGCCTCCGGCAAATGGGCCTGAAGGCCTCCTGGGCCTTTTTCCCCTACCTGCGCTACCGGGGGGAAGGGCGTTGGAACCTCCGTCAGGACCTCAACCAGGCCCCCAGCTTCGTTCACGAGGCGGAAACAACCGGCTGGGGGGGGTGGGACGGCCTGCTCGGTCTCTATTACCGGCCCTGGGACTGGCTGGAATTTGAAGGCGGCGCCCGGGCCGGTTACTTCAAGGTAATAGACGGGGACGATACCGTCTATCTGTCTGACAACACTGCCCTGGGGGCCGACCTGGACCGGGCCGAGTCCTGGCGCTACGGTCTGTACCTCAAGATTACCGGGAGATTTTAATCCATGCCGCTGAAACCTCTGCAACAGGAATTTGCCCGTTTTCTGGCCGAAACCGACAGCCTCTTTTTTCGCCAGGGGCTGGTTCTGAAAGACGGCCGTCCCAGTCCTTATTTCGTCAACATGGGCCGGCTGTGTAGCGGCCG
>JALOOY010000426.1 GCA_025454185.1 Thermodesulfobacteriota bacterium | reverse complement strand
CACATCGTAAATCCGTTTGGCCAGGGGGCGGGCCAGCCTGGCCAGCGTTTTTTCCATCTTGAAGATCTTGCCCATGTACCATTCCAGCGTGGTGGGAATACTGATGAAACGCAGGGATTCCCCGGTGGGGGCGCAATCCAGGATGATCACTTCGAATTTTTTCCGCTGCACGTACTGGTTGATATAGAGCAGCAGGCTGACTTCTTCCATGCCTGGCAGAATGGCCAGTTCTTCGGCCAGGATTTCATCCAGGCCGGTGGTATTCAGCAGCAGGGAAAGATAGCGGTGGATGGCGCCCCAGTTTCTCCGGATCTCCTCCTGGATGTCCAACTCCTGAAGCCATAAATTTTCTCTGACTTTGACGGGCCGGCCCCGGTTCTGGTCCAGCAGGTCCCGTCCCAGATCAAAGATATCGATCAGGCTGTGGGCCACGTCCAGGGACATGATCAGCGTCTGGCGACCCGCCTCGGCCGCCTTGATCCCGGTGGCGGCCGCCACACTGGTCTTACCCACACCGCCCTTTCCGGCAAAGAAGATAATGCGCAAAAGATATTCTCCTGAAATTGAGGTACATTAGCACATTTCGATTTGCGGCGGAAGAGGAGGGGTCAGAAAAAGACAGGAGACCTCAATAATAGTGCCCGCCTCTATGAAAACCGTTTCATGAAAAAATATTTATAGGAATTAATAAAATTTCATTGACATTAGTCTTACAGTAAAATAAGTAAAAGAAATCCATATCCCCCCTTTCATCCTATTCCATATAGGGTGAAAAACCGAACGGCCCTCTGCCCCTAAAGGGAGAGGGCCGCTTCCTTTAAACAGGGTTTGACAAAACGGTCAAAAAATCCTATATACGGTAGTACCTCTAAAGTAGGGTACTTTAGCGCGGCCTGTGATCCGCACCGCGTATCCCTTCGGGGTAGTCCCTGCCGGCAGTTAAGATATTAAATAAAAAAATATCAAGGAGTTATAGCCATGGAAGAGGTCTACATCGTCAGTGCCGTCCGCACTCCCATCGGGGCTTTCAACGGGGTACTGAGCGGGTTCAGCGCCACCGAACTGGGGTCCCTGGTGATCACCGAGGCCGTCCGGCGGTCCGGGTTGGCCAAGGACCAGGTGGATGAGGTGATCATGGGCAATGTGTTGCCCGGCGGGCTGGGGCAGAATCCGGCCCGGCAGGCCATGATGAAGGCCGAGCTGCCCTTCGAGGTCGGCGCCATTACCGTGAACAAGGTCTGCGGGTCGGGCCTCAAGGCGGTCATGCTGGCCGCCCAGGCCATCGCCCTGAAAGATGCGGAGATCGTCGTCGCCGGAGGCCTGGAGAGCATGAGCCGGGCCCCATTTTTCCTGGAAAAGGCCCGGACCGGCTATCGCATGGGCAACGGGACCCTGTACGACAGCCTGGATCATGACGGACTGCGGGACATCAATAACAACTTCCTCATGGGGGTCAGCGCCGAGTTGTGCGCGGAAAAGTATCAGGTAAGCCGGGACGATCAGGACCGGTTCTCCGCAGCCTCCTACGCCCGGGCCCTGAAAGCCAGGGCCGAGGGGAAGTTCATGGCGGAGATCCTGCCCGTAGCCGTTCCCCGCAAAGGGAAAGACCCCCTGGTGGTGGATCAGGACGAGGTCCTGCGGGAGACCAGCCTGGAAACCCTGGCCGGCATGCGGCCGGCCTTCAAAAAGGACGGCACGGTGACCGCCGGCAACTCCTCCAAGATCAGCGATGGCGCGGCCGCCCTGGTCCTGATGAGCGGCAGCAAAATGAAGGAACTGGGGATCCGACCCCTGGCCCGGGTGGGGGCCCAGGGGGCCTCCGGCCTGGATCCCAAATACGTGCTGGTGGCGCCGCTGCTGTCCATTCCCAAGGTGCTGAAAAAGGCGGGCCTGGCCGTTCAGGACATTGACCTGCAGGAGGTGAACGAGGCCTTTGCGGCTTCGACCGTGGCGGTCATAAAAGAACTGGGGCTGGACCCGGAAAAAACGAACGTCCACGGCGGCTCCGTGGCCCTGGGCCATCCGATCGGGGCCAGCGGGGCCCGGGTGCTGGTGACGCTGCTCTACGCCCTGAAAGACCGCGGAGCCAAACGGGGCATGGCCTCCCTGTGCCTGGGCGGGGGGGAAGCGGTGAGCCTGATTGTGGAGAATATTGATTGATCGCTACCGCAAAGACGCAAAGGACGCGAAGAAGTTTATTAGCTTTGCGGGTCTACCCCGCAAAGCTAAAGACCTTTTTCCTTTGCGCTCTTTGCGCCTCTGCGGTGAAAAAAATATGATTCAAGGAGATGAATTATGAAAGAAGTCGTGATAGTGGGAGCGGCCCGGACGCCGGTAGGACGTTTCGGGGGAACGGTGAAAGACATTCCGGCCGTGCAGTTGGGCGTCATTGCCGTCCAGGAGGCCCTGAAGCGGGCCGGCGTGGCCGCCGAGCAGGTGGACGAAGTGATCCTGGGCAACGTACTGCAGGCCGGTCTGGGCCAGAACACGGCCCGTCAGGTCCTGATCCATTCCGGGATTCCGCATAGCGTCCCGGCCCAGACCATCAACAAGGTCTGCGCTTCGGGCCTCAAATCCGTTATGCTGGCCGCCCAGGCCATCAAATCCGAAGACGTGGATATCGTCGTGGCCGGCGGGATCGAAAGCATGAGCCAGGCCCCCTATGCCCTGCGCCAGGCCCGCTGGGGCGCCCGCATGGGCAGTTCCGAGATGGTGGACCTCATGATCTATGACGGGCTGCTGGACGTCTTCAACCAGTACCACATGGGGATTACCGCGGAAAACGTGGCCGCGAAATTCAACATCACCCGCCAGGAACAGGATGAACTGGCCTTCCGCAGCCAGGAGAACGCCGACCGGGCCATCAAGGAGGGACGCTTTAAAGACGAGATCGTGCCGGTACCCATTCCGCAGCGCAAGGGGGACCCGGTTCTGTTCGACACGGACGAGCATCCCCGGCTCCGGCCTTCAAAAAGGACGGCACCGTCACGGCCGGCAATGCCTCGGGGATCAACGACGGCGGCGCGGCCCTGATCGTCATGTCCCTGGACAAGGCCCAGTCTTTAGGGTTGAAGCCCCTGGCCTTTGTCAAATCCTATGCCACGGCCGGGGTGGACCCCACCATCATGGGCACCGGACCGATACCGGCCTCCCGCAAGGCCCTGGCCAAGGCCGGGCTGCAAGTGGAAGACCTGGACCTGATCGAAGCCAACGAAGCCTTCGCGTCTCAGGCGGCCATCGTCAACCGGGAAATGGGCTGGCCTATGGAAAAGGTCAATGTAAATGGCGGGGCCATTGCCATCGGGCATCCCATCGGGGCCAGCGGGGCCCGCATC
>JALOOY010000425.1 GCA_025454185.1 Thermodesulfobacteriota bacterium | reverse complement strand
GTCTTCGGAAGAGGCGATGACCCGCACGTCCAGTTTCTGGATCTTGGCCTCCTTGATGGCCTTGGTGGACCAGGTGCCGGTATTGATATAGTCCACCGGCTTGCCCGGCAGGGCCAGGTTCATGGGGATCATGGCAAACTGCATGCTGGCCCCGCCCTGGAGGAAAAGGACGTTGAAGTCGTCTCCCAGGTTCAGGAGCCGTTTGGTCCGTTCCACCGCCTCGTTGATCACGGCGTCAAAGGGCTTGGAGCGGTGGCTGATCTCGATGATGGACATGCCGGTGCCCTTGTAGTCCAGGAATTCAGCCTGGACCTCCTCGAGAACCGGCAGGGGCAGGGCCGCCGGCCCGGCGTTGAAATTAAAGACACGTTTTGCCATAATGCATCCTCCTTCTTAGAGAAACTATTTGATTTTTACCCGGAGACCGGGGATGGATAACCTCAAAAGAAATGCAAAATGCAAATTTCAAAACGCAAAATGCAGACTCAAAAACTGGCGGGAGCGCTTACCGTACACCCCTGACCGACACGGTATTTTGAGTGTTATCGTGTGATAGCCTATGTAATTGTTAGCACAGCCGGAGAGGCCTTGTATAGTAGTTTTTCCATTTTTTTCGACGAAATCCGGCCCATGGAGGTGCGTGTTCACAAGGCGCAAGGAGACAAGGGGGCGGGCAACCGGAAGGAAAAGCACTTCCGATCTTGAAATATTTGAAAAAATTAGTTAAACAGGATGAAAAGGAATAACATTCCGCTATGCGTTTTCATTTCATCAGGCTGAAAGATTGGATGGTCGTCCTCGGGCTGGCTCTTTCGTTGACGCTGCTGGCCTGTACGACCGGTAATTCCCTGCAGGATCCGCGGATCGACGTGGAGAATATCCGGATCACCAGCGTTTATCAGGACAGTCTCGACCTGGAAGGCACCCTGCGGATTTACAATCCCAACGAACTGGCCGCCAAAGCGGCCGGCTACCGCTACCGCCTCGATGTGGAAGGCCGCCGGCTGATGGGCGGTGAATCGACCCAGCCCTTTGCCATTGCCCCCCGGGGCACGTTCCGGTTGACCATACCGGGAACCATCGCCTTTGCCGACCTGCTGGCGGCCGCCAATACGGCCCTGGCGCAGGATAAAATAAAGTATATCCTGTCCGGGACCCTGCTGCTGGACACCCTGATCGGGAAATACCCCGTGCCCTTCAGCCAGGAGGGCCAACTGAACCTCTCCGAGATCCTGCGGGAGAAGACCCGGCAATTCCTCAAGGGCCTTTGAGATGGAGTCCCGGCCCTCCCCGTCATCCACAACCCAGGTGGCCAAATCGGCCGGCTCCGTGGGGGTGGCCGTCTTCTGCAGCCGCATCCTGGGGCTGATCCGGGAGCAGGTGCTGGCCGTAATGTTCGGGGCCGGCTTCGCCATGGACGCCTTCGTGGTGGCCTTCCGCATTCCCAATCTGCTGCGGGACCTTTTCGCCGAAGGGGCCCTGTCCACGGCCTTCGTCACCGTCTTCACCGACTACGACCAGAACAAGGGACGGGCCGCTACCTGGCGCCTGGCCAACAACGTGCTGCTGGCCTTGACCCTGCTCCTGGGGCTGATCACCCTGCTGGGCCTGTTTTTCTCCGAAGAGATCATCCGCATCATGGCCCCGGATTTCGGCAAGGTGCCCGGTAAGATCGCCCTGACCCAACTGCTGACCAACATCATGTTTCCCTTCCTGGTGCTGATCTCCGTGGCGGCCGTGATCATGGGCATCCTCAACACCCGGGGCGTCTTTTTCGTGCCGGCCATGGCCTCCACCTTCTTCAACGTGGGCTCCATCGTGGGGGGCGTCGGTTTCGCCTGGCTGGCGCCGTCTTTCGGGCAGCCGCCCATCGTGGGCATGGCCATGGGGACCCTCATCGGCGGCTTCCTGCAGATGGCCATACAGATGCCTTCCCTGAAGCGGGCCGGCTTCGAGTGGCGGCCCAATCTCAACCTCGGCGACGAAGGCCTGCGGCGCATCATGATCCTCATGATCCCGGCCGTGATCGGCCTGTCGGCCACGCAGATCAACGTCTTCATCAATACCAATTTCGCGGCCCGCTGCGCGGAAGGGAGCGTGTCCTGGCTCAACTACGCCTTCCGCCTCATGCAGTTTCCCATCGGCATGTTCGGTGTGGCCATCTCCATCGCGGCCCTGCCGGTCATTTCGCGCCAGGCGGCCCAGGGGGATACCCAGGGGCTGAAGGCCACCTATGTTTCCTCGCTGGTCATGGCCTTCCTGCTGACCGTGCCGGCCTCCTTCGGCCTGGCCTTTCTGGCCCAGCCGATCATCCGTCTCATCTTCGAACACGGACGCTTCAACGCCGCGGACACCGTCCATACGGCCGAGGCCCTGGCTTTTTATGCCGTCGGCCTCTTCGCCTATTCGTCGGTGAAGATCACCGTGCCGGTCTTCTACGCCCTGAAGGACACCAAGTACCCGGTCCTGGCCAGCTTCCTGGCCGTGGCCGCCAACATCCTGATCGTTTCCCAGACCCTCGACATCTTCCAACACCGGGCCATTGCCTTATCCACCTCGGTAACCATGATTTTCAATTTTGTGTTTCTGAGCGCGGTTCTTTACCGCAAGGTGGGGGGCTACGACCTGGCTTACCTGGTCCGCTCTCTGCTGAAGATCACCCTGGCCTCGCTGGCCATGGGCGCCCTGGCCTATTATTTTTACCGGGGCCTGGGGGAATTCTGGGGCCGGCAAAACCTGATCAGCCAGGCCGCCACCCTCATCATCGTCATTGCCGTGGCCGTACCCTTTTATTTCACGGTCATCCGCCTGCTCGGCATCCGGGAGTTTGGCGAGGTGCTGGACAAGCTGAAAGGGAAGCTGCTGAAGACCCCCCCAGTTTCGGATTGACAATTCGGAAAAAATAAATGATAAGAATAATCGGCAGGTTGATCAAAAAGGTTCAGATTCAAGGCGCCTGAAGTCTTGAGGAAGGAGGCGTATATAGAAATACGTCGAACTGACGATAGGCGAAGGCAACGCAGAAGATGGACCTTTTTCATCAGCCTGCCGGTGCCTGGGTGGCGGAACAGGTAGACGCAAGGGACTTAAAATCCCTCGGT
>JALOOY010000424.1 GCA_025454185.1 Thermodesulfobacteriota bacterium | reverse complement strand
CGGGGAAGTGCGACGGCTGCCGGAGTTGTCTCTCCGCCTGCTCTTTCGACGCCCTGCGCTTCAGCCCCCGCAACAACCGGGTGGAGAAGTGCAACCTGTGCGCCCAACGCACCGATCACGGTCTGGAGCCCTTCTGCGTGATCTGCTGCGAGGGCCAGGCCCTGCATTTCGGCGACCTCGAGAATCCGGACAGCCGCGCAGCCCGGATGGTTTCCACCGGGGAGGTTTTTCGGTTGCACCCCGAATGGGGGACCGGTCCCGGCGTCTATTATTGTCCATCGAAACCGAAGCGCGGGCTGGATTAAAAACGTTCACCGCAAAGGCGCAAAGGACGCAAAGGACAACTATTTCGCTTCGCGAACATCAACCTGCTGCAGGAAGCCGTCCGTCTAAGTTCAGATTTCATAAAATCGGTTTTTCGATTTTATGAAAAAGAAAATTCTTTGCGCCCTTTGCGCCTTTGCGGTGAGAATAATTTTTATTTTGCATCTACTCCATGATCCGGGTGAGCAAGTACTACGACAAAAAGCCAGTGCTCAAGGACATCTCCATCTCCTACTTCTACGGGGCCAAGATCGGCGTCCTGGGCCTCAACGGCTCGGGCAAGAGCTCCCTGCTGCGCATCCTGGCCGGTGTGGATAAGGAGTTCAACGGCGAGACCATTCTTTCCCCCGGCAACACGGTGGGTCTCCTGGAACAGGAACCCCTGCTGGACGATTCCCTGACCGTCAAGGAGATCGTGGAACAGGGCGCCCAGGAAACGGTGGACCTGCTGGCCGAATTCAACCGGATCAACGAACAGTTCGCCGAACCCATGTCCGACGAGGAAATGGACAAGCTCATCGAGCGCCAGGGCCAGGTCCAGGAAAAGCTGGACGCGCTCGACGCCTGGGACCTGGATTCCCGCCTGGACATGGCCATGGAGGCCCTGCGCTGCCCGCCCGGTGACACGCCGGTCCAGGTGCTGTCCGGCGGGGAGCGGCGGCGCGTGGCCCTCTGCCGGCTCCTGCTGCAGAAGCCGGACATCCTGCTCCTCGACGAACCCACCAACCATCTGGACGCGGAGTCCGTGTCCTGGCTGGAAGGCCACCTGCAGCGCTACCCCGGCACGGTCATTGCCGTAACCCACGACCGCTATTTCCTGGACAATGTGGCCGGCTGGATACTGGAACTGGACCGCGGGGAAGGCATCCCCTGGAAAGGGAATTACTCCTCCTGGCTGGCGCAGAAGCAGAACCGGCTGCGCCTGGAGGAAAAGGGAGAAAGCAAGCGGCAGAAGACGCTCGAACGGGAACTGGAGTGGATCCGCATGTCCCCCAAGGGCCGCCACACCAAGGCCAAGGCCCGGATTACCTCCTATGAGTCCCTGGTCAGCCAGGAAAGCGAGCAGCGGGAAAGAGACCTGGAGATCTATATCCCGCCCGGACCCCGCCTGGGGAACGTGGTGATCCAGGCGGAAAACCTGATCAAAGCCTACGGCGACAACCTGCTGCTCGACAACGTCTCCTTTGCCATCCCGCCCGGGGGGATCGTAGGCGTCGTCGGCCCCAACGGCGCCGGCAAGACCACCCTCTTTCGTCTGATCACCGGCCAGGAGCAGCCGGATTCCGGAATCCTGAAAATCGGCGAAACGGTCAAACTGGCCTACGTGGACCAGAGCCGGGCCGTGCTCGATCCGGAGAAAACGGTCTGGGAAATGATTTCCGGAGGGCAGGAAACCATCACCCTGGGGACCCGGGAAATCAACTCGCGGGGCTACGTCTCCCGGTTCAATTTCGGCGGCAGCGACCAGCAGAAAAAAGTGGGGCTCCTCTCCGGCGGCGAGCGCAACCGGGTCCACCTGGCCCGCATGCTCAAGGAGGGGGCCAACGTACTGCTGCTTGACGAGCCGACCAACGACCTGGACGTGAACACCATGCGGGCCCTGGAAGAGGCCCTGGAGAATTTCGGGGGCTGCGCCCTGGTAATCAGCCACGACCGCTGGTTCCTGGACCGGATCGTCACCCACCTGTTGGCCTTCGAAGGGGACAGCCGGGTGGTCTGGTTCGACGGCAACTACGCGGAATACGAGGAGGACCGCCGCAAGCGGCTGGGGGCCGCGGCCGACCAGCCCCACCGGATCAAATACCGGCAGTTGACGCGGGTTTGACACGAAATTACCGTTCGGCGTTGTTGCTGGGCAACCTGGGGGGTCGCCGTTTTCATGAGGCGTAGATGGCCCCCTTAGACGATGCCATAAGAAAGCCGTATGGCAGTGCAACCATTCGGGCCATTTACCCCTGGTACGACCTCCATGGTTTTGGGGGTCAGCCTGATACAAAACGTGCCTCGTTTGGCGGCCACCTGCAGGGGGTCATAGCGACGTTGCACATCGCAGCCTGCGACATGCGCCCCGGAAACGCCGGGATAAATGGCCAAAGAAGAACGTTGCCTTATCCGGTCCGGGTATGGTAAAAATCTGCCGAGCATGAAAAGGGGAGGTTTGAATTATGAGCGACTTCAAGACCATATCCGACAACTTGGTCGAAGGTCTGGAACTGAAATACGCCCCGGTCGGCGTCACCCTTTTCGGGGAAAATGAGGCCCCGCCGGCCGGTATTTCGTTCACGGAGGAAAACTTCAAGAGCTACTGCCAGGCCATCGTCCTGGCCGGGCAGGGCCGGGCCCTGCTGCTGCGGCGGGAAAACATGGGCTGCAAGCTGGGCACCTCGGTGCTGGGCATGGAAACGGAGATGGAGGCCTTTCTCGACGACGGGGTCCTGGAAAAATTCGGGGTCGGTCTCTTCGCCACCGAAGAAGCCTCGGCGGAAACCCTGTTGAAATCCGTTTACCTCCCCCAAGGGCAAACCCGATCCGTTCTGATTGCCCCCCTGCCCTTTTTTCAGGAAACGCCCCAGGTAGTCGTCTTTACAGCCGACAGCGAACAGACCATGTGGCTTTTGTACGCCCTGAATTATGAAAAGGGGGGACGTCAGGACCTGCCCCAGTCCGGAGGCGCTCTGGGCGGCTGCGCCGACATCACCGCCTATCCCCTGCTGGAGGGCCAGGCCAATATCACCTTTCTGGGGCTGGGCTGCCGGATCAAATCCGCGGTGGCGCCGGCCGACCTGATGCTCGGCCTCCCCGGCGGGCAACTGGCGGCCCTGCACCAACACATTCTGGCCATGGAAAAACCCATGCAGATGCTGAAAAAAGCCCGGGCGAAGTAAACTGTATCGCTGACCGCCTACGGCCGGCTACCCGCGAAACATGAAAATTCTATCCATATTCGCTGTTCGGTGTTGGACGTTGGCGTTCGCTGTTCGTATTTTTTTTTCGAACCACGAATATAACGTGAATGTTGAGAGATGACTCCCCTATGTTCGTTCCCTTCGATTTAGTCGGCAAAAAATTTGAAAACCTTCAGATCAACGAATTCATCGGCCGGGGTCCCATGGGCTACGTCTACCGGGCTTTCGACCCGGCCACGCAACAGACCGTGGCCCTCAAGCTGTTTCCCAGAGCCGTGGACGAAACCACGGGCCGGGAGGTTGAATTTCGGGAGACCTTTTTCCGGGAATCCGAAGCGGCCCGTCGGATCAGGCATCC
>JALOOY010000423.1 GCA_025454185.1 Thermodesulfobacteriota bacterium | reverse complement strand
TTCCACCTGATCACCCACGGATACGACCTTGGAAGGGTGCCGGATTTTCTGGGTCCAGGACATCTCCGACACATGGATCAGACCCTCTACCCCGGTTTCCAGTTCCACGAAGGCCCCGTAATCGGTGAGGTTGACGATGCGGCCCTGCACCTTCGATCCCAGAGGGTACTTTTCGATGACCGTGGCCCAGGGATCGGGGTACAGTTGTTTCAAGCCCAGGGAGACCCGCTGCCGCTCCCGGTCGAAATTCAGGACCACGACGCGGAGCGTATCACCCAGGGCACAGATCTCGGAAGGATGGCTGGCCCGTCCCCAGGAAATGTCCGTTACGTGCAGCAGACCGTCGATCCCCCCCAAATCGATAAAAACCCCGTAATCCGTAATATTCTTGACGACCCCTTCCAATATCTGCCCTTTTTCCAGGGTGTTCAGGATCTGGTTACGCTGGACTTCGCGGTCTTTCTCCAGGATGTTGCGCCGGGACAGGACCACGTTGTTTCGTTTCTTGTTGTATTTTAAAATCTTGAAGGCAAAGGTCTGATTGATCAGGCCGTCCATGTCCCGAATGGGCTGTAAATCCACCTGGGAGCCGGGCAGAAATGCGGGTATGCCGATGTCTACGGACAGGCCGCCCTTGACCTTGCCGGTTACTTGGCCTTCGATGACCCCGTCTTCCCGGTAAATGCGGCTGATCTCATCCCAGACCAATATTTTGGTGGCCCGTTCCTTGGAGAGGCGAATATCGCCGTCGTCTTCGTCCTCCCGCTTTTCGATGACTACATCGATCCAGTCCCCTACCTGGGCCTTGATTTCCCCTCCCGGGCCGGTGAACTCTTCGATCGGAATCCGCCCTTCCGATTTGTAGCCGATGTCCACCATGATGAAATCTTTGTCCAGACTGACGATCTTGCCCCGGACCACCTCGCCTTCCTGGTAGGATTTCAGGCTTTCTTCATACAAGGCCTTGAATTCCTGTTCCCCCGACAGGCTGCCGGCGCCTTCTTGAGCGGCAGGCTCGTCACCTAAGGTTTCTTTTTCTGGTTTCCCCATTTCCCCGTTGTTCTGTTCCATTAAATGATTTTCCCCCTCGTTATCCGGCCGGGGTTCCTCCCCCGCGGCCCGCGGCGCGACCGGAACTATTTTCACTGGACCGACGCCCGATCCGTCGGTCTTTTTGGAAACATTTAAAATTTTATTAATATACCATTTTTTTTAATAAATTACAAGCTTATTTCTTACCCGGCCGGATCCGGTCCAGCATCCGGGCCAGAACGGCCTCGATCGTCAGCCGGCTGGTGTCGATAATCTCGGCCTCGGCCGCCGGACGCAGCGGCGCCAAGGCCCGCTGACTGTCCTGCCGGTCCCGGTGGGCCATGTCTTCCTCCACCTCGTCCAGGATGACTTCGTGCCCGGCCTGGACCAATTCCCGCCAACGGCGCGCCGCCCGGACCCGGAGGTCGGCCTGCAGATAAAATTTAATTTCGGCCTGAGGAAAGACTACGGTGCCCATGTCCCGTCCCTCGGCCACCAGCCCCCCCCGGGTACCCAGGCGCCGCTGCTGCTCGGTCAGGACCTGCCGGACTTCGGCCCGGGCGGAGAGGTCCGAAGCGAGCTGCGTGATCTCCGGCCGTCTGATCTCCCGCGATACGTCCCGCCCGTTCACCAGGACCCGCTGGTTTTCACCGCTGCCCTGTATTTCGATTTCAACCTGTCCGATCATGGCCGGCAAGGCCTCGGCGGGAAGAGGGTCTGAGCCCTGTTCCCGGACATGCCAGGCCATGGCCCGGTACATGGCGCCCGTATCCAGGCATTCGTAACCCAGGGCCCGGGCCAGCAGGCGGCAGAGGGTGCTCTTGCCGCTGCCGGCCGGACCGTCTATGGTAATGATGGGTTTGGTCAAGGGGAGAAGCAGCTATTCTTCCAGCACCCGGCGCAGGGCCTTTATGAATTTCTTGTTTTCCGCCGGGAGCCCGACATTGACCCGGATATGACGGTCCAGGCCGAAACTCTTCATGGAACGGATGATGACTCCCCGGCGCAGCAGGTTTTCATACAATTCCTGGGCCGGAAGGGGGACCTTGACGAGGATAAAGTTGGCCTGGGAGGGAACATAGGGCAGCCCCAGGTCCTTGAAGTTTTCTTCCAGAAAGCCCTTGCCTTCCCGGATGATCCTTTTAGTTTTATTATAAAATTTCGTATCCAGCAGGGCGCCCCGGGCCCCGGCCAGGGCCAGGGAATTGACATTGAAGGGCTGCCGGACGCGGTTCATCAAATCCGTCAACTCGGGCCGGGCCAGGCCGTAGCCGATCCGCAGTCCGGCCAGGCCGTAGGCCTTGGAAAAGGTCCGGATCACCAGGAGATTTTTTTCAGTCCCCAGGTAATCGATCCCCTGCGGGCATTCGGGGTCGTCGACGAAATCGATATAGGCCTCGTCCAGGAGGACCAGAACCCGGGGGGGCACCCGTTCCAAAAAGCGTTCCCAGGCCTTGCGGTCTATGACGGTCCCGGTGGGATTGTTGGGATTGCAGACGATGATCGCCCGGGACCGGGGGCCAAGGCCTTCCAGCAACCCGTCCAAATCGACCCGATACCGTTTCAGGGGAATGAATTTGTTCTTACCTCCCAGGGCCTGGACGGTCTTGCTGTACATCAGAAAGGAGGGGAAGGGCGAGAGGACTTCGTCTCCGGGAACGAGAAAGGTCTTCAAGGCCAACTCGATGATTTCGTTGGAACCGTTTCCGATAAAAAGGCCCTCCGGCTCAATCCCCAAATAGTGGCTCAAGGCAGCCTTCAGGTAATAGCCGCTCCCGTCCGGGTAACGGTGGAGGTTCCGGAGGTCCTCCTGGATGGCGGCCACTGCCCCGGGGGATGGTCCCAAAGGATTTTCATTGGAGGCCAGTTTGATGACCCGGGTGATCCCGTATTCCCGGGTCAGTTCATCGATCGGTTTTCCGGGAGGATAGGGGACCAGGGCCTGGATGTACGATTTGACGGGGGGTAATTTTCTTTTCACGTCTTTTTTTATAACACTTCGTGTCAAAAAATCAACTCCTTTTGTGCAGGGAAAAACATCCGCCAAAGGGGATTAAATTTTTAAGTCCCGGT
>JALOOY010000013.1 GCA_025454185.1 Thermodesulfobacteriota bacterium | reverse complement strand
GCCCCGCCGAACCGCGCCGGGGGCCGATATCACCCGGGACCTGCCCCGCTACCGTATCTGGGTCAAGGGGCAGCCGGACCGGGAGGTGACGGATATCCGGGACTACTTCCAGGCCGACCTGGTCACCTTCCTGCTGGGCTGCAGCTTCAGTTTCGAAGAGGCCCTGATCCAGGCCGGGGTGCCGGTGCGCAATATCGAGGAGGGCAAGAATGTCTCCATGTACACCACCAACCGCGTCTGCGATCCGGCCGGGCCTTTTTCGAGCAGGCTGGTGGTGACCATGCGGCCCATACCGGATCCCCTGGTGCCGCGGGCCGTGCAGATCACTTCCCGCTACGCTTCGGTCCACGGGGCCCCTGTGCATATCGGCAGTCCCCGCGTTTTGGGTATCAAAAACCTGGACCGCCCGGATTTCGGCGATCCGGTGCGGATCGATCCCGGAGAAACACCGGTGTTCTGGGCCTGCGGGGTGACCTCCACGCTGGCCGCCCTGTCGGCTCGGCCGGAAGTATGCATCACCCATGCCCCCGGCCATATGTTTGTGACCGACGTGCCCAATGAGACGCTGGCGGTGATTTAAAAGACGAACATCGAACATCGAACGTCCAACATCGAACCTCGAATTAATACGAAAACTGTAGGTTAGAGCAAAATTCAATTGTTTCCGATGGCCCATCGCCTATAGCCGATGGCCCGGCCAAACTTTTTCATATTTCGTTTTTTAGGGAGATCAGGTGACGACCATAGACATCAATTGCGACATGGGCGAGAGCTTCGGGGCCTATAAGATCGGCGAAGACGAAAAGATCATCGAATATATCACCTCGGCCAACATCGCCTGCGGCTTCCATGCCGGAGACCCGCTGGTGATGGACAAAACCGTGAAACTGGCCAGGGACCACGGGGTCGGGGTGGGCGCCCATCCCGGGTTTCCCGACCTGATAGGGTACGGCAGGAGATATCTGGAGACCTTCCCGGGAGAGGTAAAGCAGGATGTGCTCTATCAGGTGGGGGCCCTCTCGGCCTTCTGCCGGGCCAACGGGGTAACCTTGCGGCACATCAAGCCTCATGGAGCGCTCTACAACCTGGCGGCGCGGGACGAACGGGTGGCCGGGGAGGTCATTGAAGCCGTCCTGGCCTATGACCCGACGCTGATCCTGGTGGTGCTGTCCGGATCACGGCTGGCGGAAATGGCCGAGACTGCCGGGCTGCAGGTAGCCCGGGAGGTCTTCCCGGACCGGGCCTATCTGGAGGACGGGCGCCTGGCCCCCCGCTCGCTCCCCGGGGCGGTTGTCCACGATCCGGCACAGGTCCGCCGCCGCATGGTCCAATTGCTCACCCAGGGGACCATGACCAGCATCGAGGGTCGGGAAGTCCCCCTGCGGGCCGACACGCTCTGTATCCACGGTGACACCCCGGGGGCCTGGAAATTGGCCCGGGCCGTCCGGGAGGCCCTGAAGGAGGCCGGGGGCACGGCGCTGCCCCTGGCCCAAGGGCTTTTTGCTTGACAGGTTTTCTCCCATTTCCTACAATGGCCGCAATTCGCTGGGGAACCCAATAGAGGGGGTTTTTATGTTCAGGGTAGTGGTGGATCCGGAAAAATGTGTGGGCGATGAGGAGTGCATCGAGGTCTGCCCGGTTGATGTGTACGAACTGCAGGACGGCAAATCGGTGCCCGTCAGGGCCGATGAATGTATCGGCTGCGAAAGCTGCGTGCAGGTCTGTGATTTCGACGCCATTACCATAACTGACCTCTGAGCGCTTCGAAAACCGGATCAGGCCGGAAAAAATATCACAAAAAAAGGCCGATTGCCATCAGGCAGTCGGCCTTTTTTAGTTGCTATAAAGGAGGGCTTACTTCTTTTCCACCGGATGGCATTGCGCGCAAACGGTCGGACCGGTTTTCTTGCCTTCGGTCTTCAGCTTGGTGTGGCAGTCCTTGCAGTTTTTATGATAGGCCAACTGCAGGGACATGGTCTTGCCCTGATCGGCGGCCTTGTGGCACTCGCCGCATTTCTGGACCTTATCGCCCTGTTTCCAGGTGTTCTTGCCGTCCTTCATCACGTGGTGGCACTCGGTACAGGCGATTTTATAGGTTTCCGCATGTTTCTTGTGGGTCATCTCCACCGCGGCTTTGGTGCGTTTCCCGTCTTTGAACAGGGCCTTGTCATTGTCGATCTTAAAGGTATCGGCGACTTTCTGGTCAGCCGCATAGACCCAGGCCATGAGCCCCAGTGAAAATACGAAGGCTACCATGATGGACATGAACGCTAAACCTTTTTTCATCTTTTTTTCACCTCCCTTCCCTGTAAAATAATCTTGTGGATTGGACGAGGTCAGGCGCCGGCCGGTTAAGCAGACACCTGTAAAATGTAGAAACTTATAATCAACCACGGGAAATCTGTCAAGAAAAAGTTGACAGGCTTGGATGGTTCTGTTATCCTCAATCCAAAAATAAAGGAGGCCGATATGTCCGGGACTTTAAGCACGCACAGCATTTGGAGCATTCTTCCTTGGGATGTGCCCTGGGATGCAGGACATTTCTTCTTCCTGGGTCTGGCTTATCTGGTGCTGGGTATTATTGGGACGACGGTCCTGGTCGTGGCCCTGAAAACGAAAAAAGATCTCCAGGCCTCCGAACATTAATATTGACATCAACGGTAGTCTGAGGAGCAGCCATGTTTGGTCTGGGGACACAAGAACTGATCATTATTTTGGGGATTGCCCTGTTTATTTTCGGGGCCAAAAAACTCCCGGAAATCGGTAAGGGGCTGGGCAAGAGCATCCGGGAATTCAAAAGCAGCGTCAGCGGCGAGGACGAAGAAACCCCCGCGCAGCCCAAGGAGATTGACAAGGATTCCAAGAAATCCGGAAACTGATCATTAAGGTTTATCCACCGCTACGCTCTCCCTTCACCTTTCCGCAGGGATAAAGTATCCTCAGGACCCCGCCTTTCTTCCCCCCTCCCAATAAAAATATTTCTTAATTTTTTCAATATATGTTAAAATTTCTTGAAATACGTTATATTTTCCCCTATAACGAGAGATTATTTTATGTCGGCGATCGGGGAACAACCGCATTATCTGGGACATCGTCGGCGCCTTAAAGGGCGTTTGGCAGGGGCGGGGTTGTCTGCCTTCCAGGACCACGAGGCGGTGGAGCTGATCCTGACCTATGCCCTGGCCCGGAAGGATGTCAAACCTCTGGCCAAGGAGTTGCTGCGGACCTTCGGTTCCTTCCGTGGGCTGCTGGATGCACCCCTGGCGGAACTCCTGAAGGTCAAGGGGATCTCCGAACATACGGCCCTGCTGTTCCGGTTGATCAAGGAAGCGTCGGATCGTTATCTGCGGGAAAAAGTCCTGGCCCTTCCGGACGTGATCGCCTCGCCGGGCGATTTGTTGAATTATTGTCGCTCGCGGATGGGCGGCTTGAAAGATGAGCAGTTCCGCCTGATTTACCTCAATACCCGCAACCGGGTGATCGAGGAGGAGGTCCTGCAGGAAGGGACAGTGGATCAGACGGCGGTCTACCCCCGGAAGGTCCTGGAGCGGGCCATCCGTTTCAAGGCCACGGCCCTGATCATGGTCCATAATCACCCCAGCGGGTCGGCCCAGCCTTCGGCGGAAGACCGGGAACTGACCCGGAACCTGGTTCAGGCGGCCGGCAATTTACAGATCAAAGTCCATGACCATCTCATCATAGGCAGGGATTCTCATTTCAGTTTTCTGGAAAACAACATACTCTAAAAGACGGTTATGGAGAAAGAGCAAATGACCGACAGCGACATCCTCCGTATCGAGTTGGAGGAAATCCTCAAACACAAATGGATTGAATCCGAGAAGGCCGGCTATGATCTGGGCGACCAGGCCGTCTGGGATTGGGTCAAGAAATATGCCCAGGAGTTCCGGGAATACTGGGAGAAAAAATAAGGACCCCGAAACCCGAATCGGTCGTTGTTCCTTCCCCTCCGCTTCCTGCCGGCCCATGTTTTCACCTTGCCATCCCCGTAAAAAGATGTTAATGATTGAAGTCCAATAAGGTCTGAATGGTCCGTCATTACTGAAGAAATCGAAAAGGCCCCTGCCGGGGGCCCCGACGGGGGTGAACCGCTGTGGCCCATCCAGGCCTTAAAGACCCTTTTCGGGCAAAAGCGAAACAAGAGGGGTATTCCGCCCGTTCCGTTTATAAACTCAAAGAGGTACAGCAGCGCTATCGATTGATACGCGAGGGGGACCTGGTGGCCGATTTGGGCTGCCATCCCGGTTCCTGGCTGCAATTCTGCTCCCGGACCGTAGGCCCCCGGGGCCGGGTTTTGGGGATAGACCTCAAGGCCCCCACCGTTCCCCGGGCCGACAATCTGGTTTTTCTGCCGGCCGATATCCTGACCGTGACGCCGGAGCAGATTCCACCCTGGGCCCGGCAGGTGGATGTGGTCCTGAGCGATCTGGCTCCGAACACGACGGGCGTAAAATGGCTGGACCATCAACGTTCCCTGGAACTGGCCCGCAAGGCGCTGGAAACGGCCACCTGGATTCTGAAACCGGGCGGTCATTTCCTGGTAAAAATTTTCCAGGGCGAGGAATTCGACCGGTTCCGCCGGGACCTGGAAACCTGCTTCCGGCGAGTAACCCTGGAAAAACCCCGTAGTTCGCGATCGGAAAGTCGGGAAGTGTATCTGGTCGGCCTGGGGTTCATCGACAAAAATCGTATCCCTGATGAAAGGCAGCAGCGGGGGTAAAATAAGCAGGAGGTACCTATGTCAGGGCATTCCAAATGGAGCACCATTAAAAGAAAGAAAGGGGCCGCCGACGCCAAACGGGGGAAAGTCTTTTCCAAATTGATCAAGGAAATCACCGTGGCGGCCCGCATAGGCGGGGGGGACGCGTCCGGTAATCCGCGGTTGCGGGCGGCGGTCCTGGCGGCCAAGGCGGAAAATATGCCCAAGGATAACATCGACCGGGCCATCAAGAAAGGGACCGGAGACCTGGACGGCGCCGCCTACGAGGAGACCATTTACGAGGGCTACGGCCCCGGCGGGGTGGCCATCCTGGTCCAGGTGCTGACGGACAACAAGAACCGGACCGTATCCGAGGTGCGCCATATTTTTACCAAAAACGGCGGCAGTATGGGGGAAAGCGGTTCGGTGGCCTGGCTGTTCGATAAAAAGGGGTATCTGGTTTTTGAAAAAGGGCAGGTGGATGAGGAAGCCCTCATGGAGTGGGGTCTGGAGGCCGGGGTGGAAGATATTCGGGAACAGGAAAAAGAGTGGGAAGTCATCACCGCCCCGGAGGCTTTCGAAACGATTCGATCGGGACTGGAGGGCAAGCCCTGGGCCCCCCAGAGCGCCGAACTCACCATGCTGCCCAAGACCACGGTCACCCTGGACGGCAAACAGGCCGAGCAGATGCTGCGCATGATGGAAGCCCTGGAAGACAATGAAGATGTGCAGGACGTCTACGCCAATTTCGATATTCCTGACAACGTAATGGAGGCGCTGGGCTGAAAACCATGGGCGGCAGGCAGCCGGGACGGACCCTGGGTATCGATCCCGGTTCTCAGGTAACCGGTTTCGGCGTGGTGGAAAAAAAAGGCAACCGGCTGCAGCACCTGGCCAGCGGATCCATCCGCCTGGCGGCCCTGCCCTCCCTGTACCTGCGACTGGAAAAAATCCATGGGGGACTTCAGGAGATCATCCGGGAATACCTGCCCACCGAAGTGGCGGTGGAAAAAGTCTTTATGTCCAAGAACGTCCACAGCGCCCTGACCCTGGGCCATGCCCGCGGGGCGGCCTTGCTGGCGGCCGTGGAAGCCGGGTTGGAGCTTTTTGAATACAGTCCGCTGGAAATTAAAAAGGCCGTGACCGGATACGGCCGGGCCGATAAAAGTCAGGTCCAGTCCATGATTCAAACGCTGCTGGGCTTGAAAACGGTTCGCGGTCCGGACGTTTCCGATGCCCTGGCCGCGGCCGTCTGCCATCTCAACTGGTTCCGGCCCCTTCCGGGTTGACATGATCGCTTTTCTGACCGGCCGTCTGCTTTTCAAGTCACCGGAACACATCGTGGTGGACGTCCAGGGTGTGGGCTACCAGGTGGCCTTGCCCCTGTCCTCCTATTACGAGCTGCCGGCCCCGGAAGCGGAAATCCGGCTGCATATTTACACCCACGTTCGGGAAGACGCCCTGCACCTTTTCGGGTTTCTGACGGAGGCGGAAAAAAAACTCTTCATGCTGCTGCTGGAGGTGTCCGGTATCGGCCCCAAGCTGGCCCTGGGCATCCTTTCCGGGATTTCCGCTCCCGATCTGCACCAGGCCCTGGTCTCCGAGGACTGCCGGCGTATACAGGGAGTCCCCGGTGTCGGCAAGAAGACCGCGGAACGGGTGGTCCTGGAATTGAAAGACCGGGTCAAAAAAATTACGCTGGCGGCGCCCTTCCCGCCGTTGCCGGACAGGGGCGGGGAAGAAAAGATCTGGGATGATGCCCTTTCGGCCCTGCTGAATCTGGGCTATCCCCGGCCCCAGGCCGAAAAGGCCCTGGCCGTAATTCGGCGCGAGGCGGAGGCCCCGGAGACTCTGGAAGAGGCCCTGCGCCGGACCCTGCGGATCCTGTTCACATGAAGACGCCGCGGCTGATCGACCCGGAGATCTGGGAGGGGGAACCGCAACTCGAATCCGGGCTGCGGCCCCGGAGCCTGGCCGAGTTTGTGGGCCAGGTCAAGGTGAAGGAAAATCTGAAGATCTTCATCGAGGCGGCCAAAGGCCGGTCCGAAGCGCTGGACCATGTGCTGCTCCACGGGTTTCCCGGCTTGGGCAAGACCACCCTGGCTTATATCATCTCCCAGGAACTGCAGGTGAACCTGAAAACCACCTCCGGCCCGGTTATTGAACGGCCGGGCGACCTGGCGGCGCTCCTGACCAATCTGCAGTCCGGTGACGTGCTCTTCATCGATGAAATTCATCGTTTGAACCACGTGGTGGAGGAAATCCTTTATCCGGCCATGGAAGATTTTCAGTTGGATCTCCTCATCGGCCAGGGCCCCAGCGCCCGGTCCATCAAGCTGGATCTGCAGAAATTCACGCTGGTGGGGGCCACCACCAGGGCCGGCATGCTGACCCCGCCGCTGCGGGACCGTTTCGGGGTGATGCTGCGGGTCGATTTTTATACGCCCGAGGAGTTGCTGGCCATTCTGAAACGGGCGGCGGCCATTCTGAAGATTCCGACGGAGGACCCGGGCCTGCTGGAGATCGCCCGGCGTTCCCGGGGCACCCCCCGGGTGGCCAATCGTCTGTTGCGCCGGGTCCGGGATTTCGCCCAGGTCAAGGCCGAAGGGCGGATTTCTCTCCGGGTGGCCCGGGAGGCGCTGCTGATGCTGGAAGTGGACCCCCTGGGGCTCGATCGTATGGACCGCAAAATCCTGCTCACGATCATGGAGAAGTTCGGCGGCGGTCCGGTGGGGGCCGAGGCCCTGGCCGTGGCCCTTTGCGAAGAGAAGGATACCCTGGAAGATGTGTACGAACCCTTCCTCATACAACTGGGATTTTTAAACCGCACGCCCCGAGGCCGGATGGCCACGCCCCTGGCCTACCGCCACTTCGGCAAGCAGGTCCCCGTAAATTGGCAGGGGACCCTGTTCGAGGTGGGGGAGGAGGGATCGGCGGGAGGCAATAGTTAATAATCAATTGTTAATTATTGATTGTTAATTTTCGGTATAATTTATTTTTTTTCTCAAAGGGCCTGGTCCTGGAGGGACACCCATGAATTCCATGGCCGTTTTCAGTCTGAAGGGCGGTACCGGAAAGACCACGATCAGTGCTTCCCTGGGCTGGATTTTAGCCGAGGAGGGCTGCCGGATCCTGCTGATCGATATGGATCCCCAGGGACATCTATCCCAATTCTTCAAAGTCCGGACCCCCCCCGGCCGGCCTTCGCTGTTTGACGTCCTGATCAAGGATCAGCCCCTGCGGGAGGCCATCCTTCCCACCGCCCAGGTCAACCTGGAGATCGTCCCCGCCGGGGAAGAGAACCTCCGCCTGAATGAGGCCCTGATCGCCAGACCCTGGCGGGAATGGAGGCTGAAGGATGCCCTGGAGGCCTCCCAACCGCTGTCTTACGACCTGGTCCTGATCGATGTGGGCGGCAATCTGAGTCTGGTTACCCATAACGCCCTGCTGGCGGCCCGGGTGCTGCTGATTCCCGTGCTGCCGGACCTGTTCTCCTATCTCAGCCTTAAGACCCTGTTTGCTTTCCTTCAGGAAGCGGGTCGGACCTATCAGTTCTTTTTCAAAATGATCTGGGTCCTGATCAACAAGATCAACCCGCACCGGCCCCTGGATCGGGAGAACCGTCAGGCCCTGGAGCAATATTATGGAAAATTTCTGGTCCCGGAGGTGGTCCGGGAGGATGTGAAGCTGGTTCAGGCCCTGCGGCAGCAGGTTCCCGTGACCCAGGCCGCCCCCCAATCTACGGCTGCCAGGGACTTGAGAAAGGTGGCCCGTTTTATCCGCACCATGGTGCTGGCGGCGCCGGCCCCCTGAACCGCCTGCGGTACCCGCCGGGCTTGGATGTCATTCCGATTACGCAGAGGAGGAACTTCGTCATGAGCACTGTCTATGATCAAAACGCCCCGACGGCTTTCCCGGTCCCGCAGGGCCAGCCCGTAATGGCCGGGGAGCAAATGGAAAGAAAGGGAGAAGCGATGCAACTGCCCCAGATCAAAGAAACGGTGGAACGCTGGAAAAAAGAGATCCTCGACCGGATTCAATACCTGCGCGAGAACCTGGACCAGGCCTTGCAGGACCGGGAGGTCCTGTCTCTGGAGGCCGAGGCCTTAAAAAAAGAGCTGAGCGCGGCCCGCTCCCGCATGCAGCAACTGGAAGTGGATTTGGCGGGCGTCCTGGAGTTGTACAACAATCTCATTCAGGAGGTCAACGGCGCCCTGAAGGAATAAGGACCCTGCTCCGCGGCGTGGCCTAGACGACGCCGGCTTATTTTCCGCTCCTACTTGGGCCCGAAGGCCGGACCGGTCACCGGCGGTGTCGCTCCCGGTACCGGCGCCGGCGGACCCGGCTTTTTTCCTTTTCCGGCCGGTTCGCGCACGGCGGCGGTGGATACCCCGGATTGTTCCCGGTTGACGGTAGCCAGAGAGCGGGGCACTTTGACCACCTCATCGGCCTTCAGTTTAAAGGGCTCCTTGTCCAGGTTTTGGCTGGCCAGGACTTTCCAGTTGTTGGCATTGCCCGAATAATACTTGGCAATGGTGGCCATCGTTTCCCCGGCAAAAACCCGGTGAAACAGATAGTCCTCCCCGGGTTCGGCGGCTTTGGCCGGGACCGGGGGCGGCACCGGCCCCGGGACGGGGGGTTTCTTATCCTCGGCCCGGACCGGCGGCGATTTTTCCGCCAGGGACCTTAAAAATTCCTGATCGGAAAAGAGGGCCTCCACGATCATGACCAGCGAGTCGCTGATGCTTTCGTTGTAATTGGTCTCCGACAGGCTGCGGCCGAAATTTTTTCCCGAGCCGGAATAGGTCCGGCTGAAGTGCACCCCGCCGTTTTTGTCTTTTACCTCCAGCCGCAATTGGGTCTGACTGTTGTAGCGGTTGGTTTCCACAGTCCAGAATTTGACCAGAGCCCCCTCGATGATTTTATCGGCCGCCCCCGGCCCGCCGACTACCGCAAAGCCTTTGCTGCCGAATTCCTTGCTGAGCGCCGACCGAACCAGGCCGCCGGCCCCCTGCGGGTCCGGAGAGACCACGACGATTCGCTTTTCCTTGTCCTCGAGGTTCTCGCCTACCTGGCGGGGATTGGCACGCTGGTCGCGCATTTCCCCAAAGAATATTTTACTGCCCGGGACGGTGGCGGGAGAGCGTTTTACCTTGGTGTTGGGCTTGTATTCCAGATGGATGTTCTGCTCGGCGCCCAAAGCCGCGGCCCCCCAGGCAGCGACGATCAAAAGGAACGACCAGAAACCGAATTTTTTCACGATGGAACTCCCTCCATTGAAGGTCAGGGGCGGGCCCCCGGCTCCCGCCGGGCGGCCCAGCCTATTTGGGCCCGAAGGCCGGCTGCGCATGTTCCGGGGTTGCGGCCGGGGGAGGAGGAGCGGGCGGCGCTTTAGGCGTTTTTCTGGCCGGCCGGGAGACCGTTTCCGGGGCCGTGGAATGGGCCGGTTGTTCGCTATGCACCGTAGCCAGCGAACGAGGCACCTGGACCAGATCGCCCCCTTTTAACCGAAAGGGGTGGAGGCCGGGGTTGTGCTTGGCAATTTCGGTCCAGGCCGTAGTCTCTCCCGTATACCATTTGGCGATGGTGGCCAGGGTCTCGCCCGGGACCACCAGGTGTTCAATGAAGGCCCCCACGGCAGGTCTTTCTTTTTCCGCGACGGCCGGGGCCGGTGGCAGGCCTTGGACTGCCGGGGCCGCCCGGGCCGGTAACGGGGAGCTTTCCTGGAGGGCGCGCGTCGGCGCTGGGGGGGGCGGTGCAGCGGCCTTGGCCGGGGGCGGCGGCGGAGGTGCCGCCGGTTCGTCCGGCTTTACGGGGGGAGGGGGATCCTGGCGGACCGGCGGATCGGGGGAACGAA
>JALOOY010000422.1 GCA_025454185.1 Thermodesulfobacteriota bacterium | reverse complement strand
CGGCCGAGGTACCCGGCCCCGATGACCCCGACTTTGATTTTTTTCACGGAATGGAAATCCTTCGTATGCCTTTCGGGTTTAGGGGGAAATCCTAACCAAAAAAATTAGAGAAAGTTTCTCAGAACAAAGGGCAATGGGCCTAAGGCTCTATCCAGGGTATGGCCTCCCGGTCGAAGATCAAGGTTTTTTGGGCCTCGATGGCCAGGACCGCAGCCTTGACCTCCTGCATGGTTTGAATAGTCTGTTCGCCGATGGCGGGCAGGTCGAACCGCAGGTCCTGGGTCGGTTTGCTCACCTTGATCACTACCGCCTTCTCCCGGGCCAACTGCCCCCCCCGCAGGATGGTGGCATCCGTTCCTTCAATGGCCTCCACGGCCACCACGGCTCCTTTGCGGACCACCAGGCACTGGCCGATATCCAGCCGGCCCAACTCCTTGGCCAGGGGCCAGCCGAAGGCAATGTCCTTTTCCTCTTCCTCCGTCGGCTGGCGCCGGCTCAAGGTTCCGGCCGGGGCCAGGAGGGAGGGCAGCAGGGTCGTGGAGGGCAGGACCCGCAGTCCCTCCTTTTCCAATTCGTCGGCCACGGTCCTTAAGATCAGGTCGTCCCGCCGCTGGGTCATCCGGGCCAGCAGCTTGAGACCCATCCAATCCGGACGGGCCCTGGAGAACATCTTCTTCTTGTCCACACCACCGGCCATGATCACCCGCGTCACCGCCTCGTTGCGGAAAACCCGGATCAGTTTCCCCAATTCTCCCAGGCGGACCCAGTGGATGACATCCACCGCCGAGGCCAGCTCGGGCCGGGTTTCCCCCAGGTGGGCCACGGCCACAATCTTTTTCCCTTCGGCCCGGGCGGCCTGGGCCACCAGCAGGGGAAACCGACCGTTCCCGGCAATCAGACCGATGGGGGTCGAATCCGTCATCGGCGGGGAATGCCCCGCTGAGAACGGCGGATAAAATCCAGGAACTGGCTCACTTCGGGCAGCAGCGGCACCTCTTTTTCCACCTTAAGCATGGCGTCCTGGATGGTCAGATGTGAACGAATCACCGTCTGGTAGGCCTTCTTCAGGGCCAGTATGGCCTCGTTGGAAAAATTATACCGTTTCAGCCCCACGATATTCAGGCCGAACAATTTAGCCCTTTCTCCCGAGGCCAGCACGAAGGGCGGGATGTCCTGGGAAACCCCGGTTTTCCCACCCACGTAGGCGTGAGCCCCGATCCGGACGAACTGGTGCACGGCGGACAAGCCGCCGATGACCGCATGGTCCTCCAGGGTCACATGGCCGCCCAGGGTGGCTACATTGACCATGGTGATTCCGTTGCCCAGGTGGCAGTCATGGGCCACATGTACATAGGCCAGCAGGAGGTTCTGGTTGCCGATGACCGTGACCCCGCCCCCGTCCGGAGTGCCCCGATTGATGGTGACATATTCCCGAATGACGTTTTCGTCACCGATGATCAGTTCGGTTTTTTCCCCCTTGAATTTCTTGTCCTGGGGGGGAGTGCCGACGGAGGCGAAGGGGTAAATGCGGCAGTCCCGGCCGATGCGGGTATAGCGGTCGATATAGACGTGCGAGCCGATTTCCGTGCCGGCCCCGATGACCACCTCCCCCGCAATGACACTATAGGCCCCTACCACTGCGGTGGGGTGGAGTTCGGCCTGGGGATCCACGATAGCCGTGGGATGAATCAATGACATGGGGGTTTACGCCTCCTCGCTTGGGGAATTTTCGCGCCCATCGGCAACGGCCGCCGTCAATTCGGCTTCGGCGGCCAGGGCCTCCTGCACCAGAGCCCGGCCCTGCATCCTCCAGACCCGCCCCCCGGTCCGCAGGGCGGTGAGCTCCAGAATCAACTGGTCACCGGGGACTACCGGCCGGCGGAATTTCACCTTGTCGATGGCCATGAAGAAGATCAGCTTGCCCTGCAGGGCTTCATTGGATTTATAGGCCAGGATCCCGCCCACTTGGGCCATGGCCTCCAGGATCAATACGCCGGGCATGATGGGCTTGCCCGGAAAATGCCCCTGGAAAAACGGCTCGTTGATGGTCACGTTTTTCAAACCGGTTATTTTTTCATTTACCGTGAAATCCAGGATCCGATCCACCAGCAGAAAGGGATAGCGGTGGGGCAAGAGGTTCATGATTTCCTGGTGGTTAATCTCCATGAATGGCGCTCCTTCCTTTCTCCAACAGGGCTTCCAGGACGCGGACCCGCTCCTCCAGGGCGCGCAGGCGCTGCTGCATCTCCGGCAGCCGGGGCAGGACCATACGGCTGCGCAGATAGGTTTGATGGGGCATGGTCGGGTTTCCGGAGACCACCTGCCCGGGCGGGATGGATTTGGCCACCCCGGACTTGCCGCTCACGATGACCCGATCCCCGACGGTGATATGGCCGGCTACCCCGGCCTGCCCGGCCAGCACTACCCCCCGGCCGATGGTGGCGCTCCCCGAGATGCCCACCTGGGCGATCAACAGGGAATGTTCGCCCACCACCACGTTGTGGGCGATATGGACCTGGTTGTCGGTTTTGACTCCCGTCTTGATCCAGGTCTTGCCCAGGGCCGCCCGATCGATGGTGTTGTTGGCCCCGATTTCACAGTCGTCGTCGATCTGGACGATCCCCAACTGGGGGATCTTGACGTGCCGTTCGCCGTCCTGGGCGAAGCCGTAGCCGTCGCTGCCGATGACCGTGCCGCTATGGATGATCACCCGGGTCCCGATTTGGGTGCCGGCCAGGATGGAGACATTCGGATAGACGACCGTATCGGCCCCCAGGCGCACGTCATCGCCCAGATAGACCCCGGGATAGACACAGACCCCCCGCTCCAGATGGACCCGATCCCCGAGATAGGCCAGCGGATACACGGCCACGCCCTCGGCCAGGCGGCAGTCCCGCCCCACCCGGGCCAGGGGATCCACACCCCGGGGATGATCGGGGACGGGGGCAAAAAAAGCGGCCAGCCGGGCATAGGCCAGGTAAGGCCGGTCACTGACCAGCAGCGGTTTGTCGGTCTCGGGCGGCGGCGTTCCCACGATGACCGCCGCGGCCCGGGTCCGGGATAATTCGGCAGCATACCGGGGATTGACCAGGAAGGTGATTTCTCCCGGCCCCGCCTCCCGAATGCCGTTCAGGCCCGTGATCGCCTTCGGGCAGACGCCGCGGACTTCCCCTTAGGCTTGCCTTCGTTGAAGAGTTTGATGATCTTATCGGTAATGTCAACACTCTTGCTGTAATAGACCACCCCGCTCTTGGCTTCCACGACCAGCGTGTAGTTTTCATCCTTGGCCAGCTTGGTGGTTACCTCGAACAAATCGTTCAGCAGGGGCTGCATGGCGTTATATTCGTCCTTGCGCATTTCCTCTTCTTTTTCCCGGACCTGATCGCGGAAATCCTCCTCCTTGCGAATGAGTTCCTTCTCCTTGTCGCGGCGGGCATCGGCGTTCAGCACGCTGGCCTTCTTGGTGAATTCGTCCCGGTTCTTTTTCAATTCATCCCGTTTCAGGCTCAGGTCTTTCTTGATGCGCTCGGATTTATCCTGAAGCATTTTTTTGGCCTTTTTACCGGCCTCGGACTGGTCCAGGCACTTTTGCAGGTCCAGGATCCCTATCTTGAGGGTTTCGTTGGCCCGGGCCGGTTGGGCCGGCAAGAACGCGGCCCCGATCAGAACAACCATGATAATTTTCACCACATCCTTTAACATGCCAATCCTCCTTAGAAAAATGTCCCGATGCTGAAATCCCAGTTGCTGGTATCCTCACCGGGTTTGGGATCGATATTGTATCCCCATTCCAGACGCAAAGGTCCCATGGGGGAGTACCAGCGCACACCGGCGCCCACGGTCTTCTTGAAGGTGGAGGGGTCGACCGTGTCGTCCTTGGTGTAGACGTTTCCGGTGTCGAAGAACACCACCCCCTTGACCCCCGCCTTCGGTACGACAGGGAAGATGTATTCCAGGTTGAATTGCACCATCTTGTCGCCCCCGTATTTGTTGCCGGTCACCGGGTCGACCACGCCGATGGAATAGTATTTGAAACCGCGAATGGAATTGATGCCTCCCAGGTAGAACTTTTCATAGTCGGGGACCTTACCGTGTTCCTGGATATAGCCCAGCTTGCCGTTGACGAAAAAGGTGGTGTCCCAGAACAGCGGGAAGTACCAGCCCGAACCGGCCAGATAGCGGGTAAACTGGCTGGTCCCGCCCAGGGGCCCGCCGGCGTATTCCACCGAAAAGCTGTTCAACGAGCCTTTGTTGGTGTTGAACAACTGGTCCCGGGAATCCCGTCGCAGGGTGAAGCGCAGGCTGCTTGTGGTGTTCTGCCCCTCGCTGTTCTTGATCGGGTCCGGGGCGTTGGCTTTGACGTCCGACACGTTGGCGTCGTCGTAGGTATAAGTCAAATAGCCCCGGGTGTAATCACCCCAGAGCAGGTACCCGAGATCGAAGGATCCGCCGAAACTATCTTTGTTGTATTCATCATATTCGCGGATCCAGTTGTACAAGTTAACGCCGGCCGACAAGGGGATGTCAAACAGCCAGGGTTCGACGAAGGCCAGATTGTAGCGGGTATTGCGCGTACTCAGGTAGGCGTCCAGACTCAGCCGCTGGCCCCGTCCGAAGAGGTTGCGCTGGGAGATCTGGCCCATGACGGAAAACTGATCGGCTGCGCTGTAGCCCACCCCCATCGAAAAGGAGCCGGTCATTTTTTCCTTGACCTCCACCTTGAGGTTCATCCGGTCTTCCTGGCTGCCCGGCGTGGTGGAGATGTTGATCTCCTCAAAAAAATCCAGACGATTGAGATTCTCATTGCTGGTGCGCAGGCCTTTGGAATCGAACAGGCCTCCTTCCGCCACCTTGAATTCCCGGCGGATGACCTTGTCGCGGGTCTTGGTGTTGCCCACGATGTCAATCCGTTCGAAATAAACCTTGGGCCCTTTCTTGATATCGTATACCAGCTCGACCTGGTCCCCGCCCGCGTCTTCCTTGATCTGGGGGAGGATCTCGGCAAAGGCAAAACCATCCAGGGAATAGCGGTCGGCCAGTTTCACCACATCGTTGCGGATGACCTCCCGGTTATAAAATTTTTCCTTGCGGATGGCCAGTCCGTCCAGCATTTTTTCTCGGGGGTCGAGCAGGTCACCCTGGATATCCACCTTCCCCATCTTATACTGGACGTTTTCGTCGAGGGGGATGGTCACGTAGAGCCAGTCGCCTTCGTGCTTGACCTCCGGCTCTCCCACCTTGGCCTTCAGGTAGCCCCGGTTGTAATAAAAGGCCGCAATTTTTTCCAGGTCAGTTTCCAGCAGCTCCTTTTTGTAAAGCCCCGACGAGGTGATCCAGGAGAGGAAATCCTTCTCGTTGGTCTCCATGATGGACTTCAATTGTTTTTCCTTGAAAGCCTTGAGGCCCTGAAA
>JALOOY010000421.1 GCA_025454185.1 Thermodesulfobacteriota bacterium | reverse complement strand
GATGGTCAAGCGGCAGGATTTGCTGCAGGAGTTGATCCGCAATGATGAAATTCGTCAGACAAACTGGTTCAGACAGTTTGCCAAAACCGATGCTCAGGGGAATATCATCGGTGATTTGGACTGGAGCGCCCGCTCATCGCTGATGATGCAGTAGACTTTCATTCATTTTGTCCGCGTCACTAAACCCGCCTGCCCGCCTGCGGAGACCAACCACGAAGCACGAAAATTGTCGCCCCCTAAGCTGCACAGCCCCGCGAATCGCGGTGCTGTGCTACATTCCGAAATTCGATATTGGATGCTCGATGTTGAATGTTGAACGTTCTTTAATTTCTTATTAAGGCCTCGTGCCCCCCTTGGGGGTGCCACGAAGATTAAAAGTTTTGTATTTTCCTCCTTCGCCGAACGATGAACGCCCAACGCCGAACGGTCTTTTCGAGCTAAAGCTTCAGCAGCCGCTTCAGGCTCTTCGTGATCTCCTCGGCCGAAGCCGGCTTGCTGATGTAGTCGTCCGCCTCGGTCTCCATGCCTTCCCGGTGGGTGTAGCGGGTGGAGGTCACGTGGGAGGCCACGGCCGTGAGCAGGACGATGGGGATGTCGCGGGTCTTTTCGTCCCCCTTGAGCTCCTTGCAGACGGCATAGCCGTCCTTCTCGGGCATCATCACGTCCAGCACGATGGCATCCGGAGGGTTGGACCGGACCTTTTCGAGTCCCTCCACGCCGTTATAGGCCACGTCCACCGTGAAGCCTTCCTTTTCCAGGTTTTTCTGGACGATGGTGGCGAAATCCGGTTCGTCGTCGACGACTAAGACTTTTTTGTTCAGGCTCATAAAGTCCTCCTTTTCCCCGGAACCGGCAGGTCGAATTACTCACCGGGGGGGCTTGAAAAATTTAATTGTCAATAATCAATGCTTAATTCTTAATTGCTAATTGACAGGGCTCCCGGTAACAAAAACCGGTCAGGCCACGTCCGGGCGCGGATACAAACCGGCCTGTTCGACGATCTCCGGGACCTTTTCCTCCCATTCGATGGCCATGATGTGAAAGCCGGCCACCCCTTTCACCTCTTTCAGGCGCTGGATGGATTCCACGCAGATCTTGATCCCCTCCTCGGCCTGTTTTTCCTTGGGGGTGTCGGCCAGGCGCTTGACGACGGCATCCGGCACGTCCATGCCGGGCACCCTGTTTTTCATGTAGCGGGCCATGCCCACCGATTTCATGGGGGTCAGGCCGGCCAGAATGTAGACCTGCTCGGTCAAGCCCCGGTCCCGGGCCTGGCGCATCCAGTCTTCGAACTTGTCGAGGTTGTAGATGCACTGGGTCTGAATGAACTCGGCGCCGGCGGCGATCTTCTTGGCCAGCCGGGGCACCCGGATCTCATAGGGGTCGGCGAAGGGATTTTCCGCGGCACCCACGAACAGGCGCGGCGGCCGAATAATGGGGTCGCCCCCGAGAAATTTCCCTTCGTCGCGCATGTGGCGGACGGTCTGCAGAAGCTGCAGGGAATCGATGTCGTAAACGTTCTGCCCCCGGGCGCAGTCGCCGAAGCTCTGGTGGTCGCCGGAAAGACAGAGGATGTTCTGGATGTCGAAGGAGGCCGCCCCCAGGATGTCGCTCTGCAGGGCGATGCGGTTCCGGTCCCGGGTCACCATCTGCAGCACCGGCTCCAGGCCCATGAGCTTGAGGCGGATGCAGGCGGCCAGGCTGCAAAGGCGGGTCATGGAGGTCTGGTTGTCGGTCACGTTGATGGCGTCCACGTGATTTTTGATGGCCTCGGCCTTGCGGGGGATCACCTCGGGATCGCTGCCGCGGGGCGGCCCGCATTCCGAGGTGACGGCCAACTGCCCGGAGGCCAGAATCTTTTCCAGTTTGCTCGCTGTGCGGATGGTCATAGTTTCAAGTCCTCCCTGACCACTTTGCGTGGCCCGCCCGCCCGTTCGGTGGACCAGTCCTTGATGGGGATGATCTTTTCATAGTCGTCCATGCGGCCCAGGGCCTTCAGCCGGTCGATGATCAACTGCCAGCCGCAGGGCAGTTCCTTGTTGATTTCACACTTCCCGGCCGAAGACCCGCCGCAGGGGCCGTTGAGGATCCGTTTGGCGCAGCGGGAGACCGGGCAGATGCCGCCGGATACGGCCAGCAGGCACTGGCCGCAACCCTGACAGCGCTCCGACCAGACCCCGCGGGCCTCGTTGGCCCCCATGAACAGGGTGTTCACTCCGGGGACCACCGGCTTGGCATGGTATTTCTCGGCGGTGAACTGGACCCCCACGCCGCAGGCGATGGACACCACCATGTCGTACAGATCGATGATGTCCCGGATTTCCTCCAGGTATTCCTGATCGCACTGCCGCTCCAGGGTCCGCTCGCCGATGTTGACTTCCCGGCCCTGCTGCAGGAAGTGCATGCGCAGCGCCGAGGCCAGCAGGCCCACCTCTTTCTTCCCCCCGGCCTCGCAGACCGTCACGCATTCATTGCAGCCCAGGACCAGAATGCTCTGGCAGTCCTTGACGGTATCGATGATCTCTTCGATCGGTTTTTTTTCGGCGACAATCATCGCTGGGTTCCTTTCTAAAGCCAAAAATTTTCAATTTTTGGCTTGAAACAAAAATCGGAAATTTATAGTCCGGCCGTAGACACCGGCAGGCAGAACGCTGCCGTCAGGCTACGGCAGCTTGTAGCTCTGCCGGGGGGGGCTTCTTCTTTTTGGCCAGGGCCGTCCGGATGGGGTTCGGGCCCAGTTCCAGGATCCGATCGTGCATCTCCCGGGCGTAGCGGGCGAAGCTGGGTCCGTCGCTGGAGGACAGATTGAACATCTCCAGGCGCCGGCCCCCGATGCCGAGGGCGTCCAGGACCTTGCGGGTCTGCTCCACCCGGGCCTTGGCCCGGAAATTACCGCTGTTGTAATGGCAGTCCCCCTCCCGGCAGCCGACCACGTAGACCCCATCGGCCCCCTTCTCCAGGGGCCGCATGAGGTGCAGCGTGTCGACCTTGCCGGTGCAGGGGACCCGAATGATCTTGATGGTTGCCGGGTAGGATCTTGATGGTTGCCGGGTAGCTCAGCCGCATCGAACCTGCCAGGTCCGCCGCCGTATACCCTCAGTAGTTACAACAGAAAGCCACAATGATCGGCTCGAAATCCGGGCTCATAAGCTACCCTCCATTAAGGCGTCGATCTTGCACAAGAGCTGGTCATCCCCGTACCAGTTGAGGTCGATGACCTTGGCCGGGCATTCCGCGGCGCAGATGCCGCAGCCCTGGCACAGGGCCTCGTCGATTTCGCTGACCCCTGCATCATTGATCCGTGGCACCGAGTACGGGCAGGACCGCACGCAGACCAGACAGGCGGCGCAAAAATCCTGATCCACCCGGGCGGTGACGGCCGAGAGGGTCAACTGTTTCTGGGACAGAAAAGTGGTGGCCCGCGACGCGGCCGCCAGGGCTTGGGCGATGGTTTCATCCAGCAGCTTGGGGCTGTGGGCCGTGCCGCAGACGAAGATCCCCTCGGTGGCCATGTCCACCGGCCGCAGCTTCACGTGGGCCTCCATGAAATGGCCTTCGGCGGTGCGGGCCAGTTTGACGATCGAGGCCAGTTCCTCCGTATCGGAAGCCCGCAGGCCGGCGCTGAGGGCCAGCAGGTCCACCTCCACCTGGAGGTCGCGGCCCAGGATGAGATCCGGAAAGGTCAGCGTCAGACCCGCCGCGGACCGTTCGACCCGGGGCGGATTTTCCTGTTCGAAGCGAAAGAAGAACACGCCTTTTTCCCGGGCCTCTTTGTAGTAGTCTTCCATGAGCCCGTAGGTGCGCATGTCGCGGTAAAAAACGTACACGTCGGCTGCGGGGTTGAGGTGCTTGATCTTCAGGGCGTTCTTTACGGCGCTCTGACAACAGATGCGGGAACAATTGGGGTTCTCTTCGTTGCGGGATCCGATGCACTGGATCATGGCCACCCGGTTCAGGTCCGCGGCGCCCTTTTCCCGGAGGCGTTTGGCCAGGTCCACCTGGGTGAGGACCTGATCGCTTTCCCCGAAGTGGTATTCCCGCGGCTCATATTCCACGGCCCCGGTGGCGACAATAGCCACCCCGTGCTTGATTTTCCGCTCGTACATACCGGGACCGACCAGCACCTCGGTATTGAAGTTGCCTTTGAACCCGGTGAAGCCTACGATCAGGGAACGGGTCAACACCTGGATCAGCGGATGGGAGGTGACCCGTTTGATCAGCTCCTGCAGGTAGGCCTGCACGTCGTCCCCCTCGATGGTAAAGGTCAGGCGGTTGGCCATGCCCCCCAGTTGCTCCTCTTTTTCGACCAGGACCGCTTCATATCCCTGGTCGGCCAGTCCGAGGGCCGCGTTCATGCCGGCCACCCCGCCGCCGATGACCACGGCCCGCTGGTTGACCGAGATGACCTTCTCCCCCAGGGGCTGGAGTGTGCCGGCCCGTCGGATGGCCATGCGGATCAGGTGGCGGGCCTTGGCCGTGGCCTCCCCGGGATCGGACGAGTGGACCCAGGAATCCTGATTGCGGATGTTGGCCATCTCCAGGAGGTACTTGTTCAAACCGCTGCCCTGGAGCGTGTCCATGAAGATGCCTTCGTGCGTTTTCGGCGTGCAGGCGGCCACCACCACGCGGTTGAGGCGGTGCTCCCGGATGGCCTCCTTCATCCGCACCAGGGAATCCTGGCTGCAGGAAAAGAGATTCTGGCTGGCGTAAACCACCCCGGGCAGGCCGCGGGCGAATTCCTCGGCCGCGGCCACGTCCACCACCCCGGCGATGTTGATCCCGCAGTTGCAGACAAAGACGCCGATCCGCGGCTCCTCGGCGGAAACGTCGATCTCCTCCGGCAGGTCGACCCGCCGGGTGCGGGTATGACGGGCCGCCGCCAGACTCCCCCCGGCCAGGCAGGCCGCGGCGCTGGCCTCGATGACCGAACTGGGGATGTCCTTGGGCCCCTGGGCCACCCCGCAGGCGTAGACGCCCGG
>JALOOY010000420.1 GCA_025454185.1 Thermodesulfobacteriota bacterium | reverse complement strand
ACATTGAAAACCTGGATGGACTCCTGCGGCGGTGAACCGGTCTAACCCCGGGGGACCGGTCAAACAAATCGGCATCGTGGCCGGCGAGGCCTCGGGGGACCTGCATGGCTCCCTGCTGGTGGAGGCCCTGCAGCGCTCCGGACGTCCCTTGCGCTTTTTCGGTCTGGGGGGGGCGCGCCTGGGGCGGCGGGGCGTGGAGATGGTCTCGCCGCCGCCCCTGAACGTGGTCGGTTTCACGGAAGTCTTTTTCCGGATCGGTCAGATCTTTCGGGCCTTTCAGCGCATGAAACGGGCCTTGGTGAGCCGCAGGGCCGACCTGCTGATCCTGATCGATTATCCCGATCTCAATTTGCGGCTGGCCCGTTTCGCCCACAAGCACCGGGTGCCCGTGCTGTTTTATATCAGTCCCCAGGTCTGGGCCTGGCGGACCGGGCGGGTGGAGACGATTCGACGCTTCGTGGACCGGCTGGCGGTGATCCTGCCTTTCGAGGAGGAATTTTTCAAGGCCCGCGGACTGGCCGTCGAATTTGTGGGCCATCCCCTGCTGGACCTCCTGCCTCCGGGAGCCGGGGGGCCGGAAGCCGAGATCCCGGAGGGAGACCCGGACAGGCGGCAGCGTGTGGCACTGCTGCCCGGCAGCCGGCCGGCCGAAGTACAGCGCATCCTGCCGGTCCTGCTGGAAACGGCTCGGCGCCTGACGGAGCAGTTTCCCGGGAGGCTGGAATTTCTGCTGCCCCTGGCCCCCACTCTGGACCCCGGTGCCGTGCAGGCCTGCCTCGATCCTTTAAGGCAGGAGGGTGTCGCGATCCGTCTGCTTTCCGGCGAGGAACGGGACCAGTGGAAACGCTGCGATCTGGCCCTGGTGGCCTCGGGCACGGTGACCCTGGAGGCCGCCCTGTGGGGGGTACCGACGATCATCGTCTACAAGGTTTCCCCGGTGAACTACTGGATCGCCCAACGTTTGATTCAAGTACCCTATATCGGCCTGGTCAACTGGGTGGCGGGCAAGAAAATCGTGGCCGAACTGATCCAGGACCAGGCCACCCCCGAGGCCTTGATCGATGAAGCCCGGAGCCTGCTGACCGACCAAGGGCGGCGGGCGGCCTTGCAGCGGGAACTGGCCCGGGTGAAGGAAAAAATCGGCGGGCCGGGGGCCTCGGATCGGGTAGCCCGGATCGCCCTGGAGATGCTCGACGCATGATCAGCAAGAGGCTGCTGGCCCTGGTCAAACCCTATTGGTTTCGTCTGGCGGTCGCCATGGTCTGTATGGCTGTGGTGGCCGGGACGACCTCGCTCATGGCCTTTCTGGTCAAGCCCGTTCTGGACGAGATATTTTTCAAGCGCAACCTGGCCACGCTGAACCTGCTGCCGCCTTTCATCGTCCTGCTCTATGTGGTTAAAGGGGGCTTCGGGTACGGCCAATCGTACCTGATGAGTTTCGTGGGCCAGCGCATCGTGGCCAACCTGCGTGAGCAGCTCTACGGCCACCTGCAGAAATTGTCTCTTTCCTATTTCGACCGCACCCCCACCGGCCTGCTCATGTCCCGCATCATGAACGACGTGAATCAGATTCAGGGGGCCGTTTCCAGCGCGGTCACCGGGATTCTGAAAGACTTTTTCACCATCTTGGGCCTGGTGGGGGTTATTTTTTACCGGGACTGGCAACTGGCCACCTTGGCCATCCTGGTTCTGCCGCTGGCCGTACTGCCCATCGTCAAATTCGGGCGCAAGCTGCGGCGTATCAGCACCCAGAGCCAGAAAACCATGGCCGATATCTCCATCCATCTGCACGAGACCCTGGCCGGCAACCGCATCGTCAAGGCCTTCGGCATGGAAGACCGCGAGATCGAGCGCTTCAAGAACAGGAACCACACTTTTTTTCAGTTGACCATGAAGGACGTATCGGTGAAAGCCATGTCTTCGCCGATCATGGAGTTTCTGGGCGGGATCGGCATCGCCGCCATTATCTGGTACGGGGGCTACAACGTCATTCGCGGCACCTCCACCCCCGGGACCTTTTTTTCTTTTTTGACCGCCTTGCTCATGCTCTACGAACCCATCAAACACCTGAGCGGCGTTAACAACACCATTCAGCAGGGCCTGGCCGCGGCGGTGCGGGTCTTCGAAATCCTGGATCTGGAACCGGACATCCAGGACCGGCCGGAGGCCCGGGTCCTGCCGGCGGTCCGGGAGGGCCTGGTCTTTGAGCATGTTTCCTTCCGCTACGACCGGGACTGGGTCCTGCGAGATATCAATCTGGAAGTCCGGGCCGGGGAGGTGCTGGCCATTGTGGGCACCAGCGGGGGCGGCAAGACCACCCTGGTCAACCTGGTGCCGCGCTTCTACGAGGCCACGGAGGGGGAGATCCGGATCGACGGCCGGCCGCTGAAGGAGGTGACCTTGGCCTCCTTGCGTTCCCGGATCGGGATCGTCACCCAACAGACGATCCTCTTCAACGATACGGTGCGGAACAACATCCGCTACGGTTCCCCGGACAAGGGAGAACCGGAGGTGCGGCAGGCCGCCCGGGCGGCTTACGCCGCGGATTTCATCGACCGGCTGCCCGAGAAGATGGAGACCATCATCGGCGAGCAGGGAGTGCGGCTCTCCGGCGGAGAGCGGCAGCGCATTTCCATTGCCCGGGCCTTGTTGAAGGACGCCCCCATTCTGATTTTGGATGAAGCCACTTCCTCTTTGGATTCGGATTCCGAGGCCGAGGTGCAGCGGGCCCTGGAAAACCTGATGCGGGGTCGAACTACTCTGGTCATCGCTCACCGCTTTTCCACCATCCGTAACGCGGACCGGATCCTGGTCATGTCCGGCGGGCGGATCGTGGAGCAGGGCAAACATGAAGCGCTGTGGGAAAGGAACGGGGAGTACCGCAGGTTGTATGAGATACAGTTCCGGGATGGGGGAGAAGGGGCTGACATCGGTTAGCCGGAGGGCAAAGACCGGGCTAAATCCGAAATTCGAAACAAAAGACAATGTTCAAAATTCCAATGAAGGAAACAAAAACGTTTTGAAATTTTGGATTTTGGTCATTTGAATTTGTTTCGAGTTTAAAGAAGCCGTTACTTAGGGCAGGATTCTATAAATTGGGCAACGCACAA
>JALOOY010000419.1 GCA_025454185.1 Thermodesulfobacteriota bacterium | reverse complement strand
CCAGACGGTTTGGAAGGAATCCTTTCTCAGGTTACCCGCTTCGATCTCCAGGTATCCGCAGGGCTGGACCGATCCGCGGTGGGAAATAAAACAGAAGCCCGTCCCGCCCAGGCAGCCCCGGGTGACGGCGTCCAGCCCATGGGTCTTCATGGTGATCTCCCGGCCTTCTGCGCGGGCCACCTCCCGGAGGATCCGGTAGTAATGAGGGGCGCAGGTGGCCTTGATGGGGATGACACTCGCTTCCTTCCTCTTGATCAGGCCGGTCAGGGTCTCTTCATATTCGTCGGCGGAGATGGTCTCGCCGGCCAGCGACCTTCCCCGCCCGGTGGGAACCAACATGAAAATATGGTGGGCCACTGCTCCAAAGCGGCGGACCTGCTCCTGAATCTGCTCCAATTCTTTCAGGTTGTGTCGGGTGATGGTCGTGTTGATCTGGAATTCCAGATCGGCCTCCCGGGCAGCCTGGACACCCGAAACCACCCCGGCAAAGGCCCCGGGCACCTGGCGGAAATGATCGTGACTTTCTGCCGTGGCCCCGTCCAGGCTGATGCTGATCCGCTGAATGCCCGCCGCCTTCAACCTGCGGGCCGTGTCGGTGTCGAGCAGGGTGCCGTTCACGGCCATGACCATGCGCAGACCTATTTCGTGGCCGTACCGGGCCAAATCGAAGATATCCGGCCGGAGCAGGGGCTCCCCCCCGGTAAGGATGATTACCGGCTGCCCCATTTCTCGGATCTCTCCCAAAATCCGGAGCCCTTCCGCTGTGGTCAGCTCGTTTTCGTAAGGCCCGAATTCGGCGGAAGCCCGGCAGTGCAGGCAGGAAAGATTGCATTGCCGGGTGACCTCCCAGGCTACCAGACGAACCGGGACCTGACGGCCTTCCCCCGGACCTGCGGCCCCCTGTATCGGTCCTTCCATTTATCCCTTCCGCAATTTGGCCGCAGCCGGCCGGGCGAAATAGGTCAGGATCAAATCGGCGCCGGCCCGGCGGATGGCGGTCAAGATCTCCATCATGACCCGTTCCTCATCCAGCCAGCCCTGCTGGGCGGCCGCCTTGACCATGGCGTACTCGCCACTCACGTTGTAGGCCGCCACCGGCAGGTCGAACTCCTCCCGAACGCGGCAGATCACATCCAGATAAGCCAGGGCCGGTTTGACCATGATGATGTCGGCCCCTTCCTCCACGTCCAGGCTGACCTCCCGGATGGCCTCCCGGGCATTGGGCGGGTCCATCTGATAGGAACGCCGATCCCCGAACTGGGGCGCCGATTCCGCCGCCTCCCGGAAAGGGCCGTAAAAAGCCGAGGCATATTTGGCCGAATAGGCCAGGATCGGGAGGTTTTCATAACCGTTCTCATCCAGGGCCTGGCGGATCTCGGCCACCCGGCCGTCCATCATGTCGCTGGGGGCCACCATGTCGATGCCGGCCTTGGCCTGAGCCAGGGCCGTCCGGGCCAGCAGTTCCAGGGTGGCGTCGTTGTCCACGTCGCCGTCCTGGATCAGGCCGCAGTGGCCGTGGCTCATGTACTCGCAGAGGCACACGTCACCAATGACAATCAGGTCCGGCACTTGGTCCTTGAGGGCCCGCACGGCCCGTTGGATGATCCCCTCGGAGGCATAGGCTCCCGAAGCGCGGTCGTCCTTTTTATCCGGAATGCCGAAGAGGATCACAGCCGGGATCCCGGCCGCCTGGACTTCCCGGGCCTCCCTGATCAGTTCGTCCACTGAAAGCTGAAAAACCCCCGGCATGGAGGTGATGGGTTTGCGAACCCCTTTGCCGGGCACGACAAAAAGGGGCTCGATCAGGTTGTCTACAGACAAAGAAGTCTCCCGGATCATGCGGCGTAAATTTTCGTTTTTCCGCAGGCGGCGGGGACGATAATCAGGGAAAAGCATGGGACCTCCTCAGCCAAAAAAATTCAAGCATCTTTTCAGATCAAATTAGAAACCTAAAATTCGATGTTGAATGTTCGATGTTCGTCTTTTTTTACCACAAATGCACCTTCAGCCCATCATAGGGAACGATCACCGGCACTTCCAGCCCTTCCGCTTTGAAAATCCGGGAGGCCACCGCCTGCCATTCCTCCTGGCAGGTCGGCTGGGGGTAGGGCAGGCCGGTTTCCGGGTCCTTCAAGGCTTTCTTCACGGCGATCTTTTTCATGGCATCGTTGGCCGGGTCCCCATCCAGAGGATAGGCCTCCGATATATGCACCGGGTATACCGCCTTTTGAGGCCTCCAGAATTTGACGAACTCCAGTCCCCTTTCCAGACTGAGGTGATGGGGACGGTTGACCACGGGTTCATAGAGCCAGTGGCTCTGTAACAAAAGATAATCAGGTTGCTTCAAGCGTGGTTCTTCCTTCGGCAGGTCGATGAAATCGGACGTGTAGACGAGCTTCCGGGTTTCCCCCGGGAGATTGTCTTCCACGATGTAACCGACCGAACCGGGGGCTGTCTCCCCATGAAAGGTCTTGAAGGGATAAATGTCCGTCTGCAAACCTTCAAGGCGTTCCCCGGGCACAGCCAGGCGGGGCTCCAGGAGCGAATCCAGGAGGTAGCCGAAGGTCTTGCGAATGGTCGTCCAGGCTGCTTTGGTGGCATAGGTTGGTATGGGACGCCATTTCTCCCGCGGTACCCGCCGCCGGAAGGCCAGCAGATCATCGAGACCAAAAAAATGGTCGGCGTGTTCGTGGCTGATCAATACGGCGTCCAGTTTCTCCACCGGCCGACCGGCCAGTTGCCGCCGGATATCCGGACCGCAATCCAGCAGAATGTTCTCCTTACCCAAAAGGAGATAGGAGCTACGGGTCCGCTCTTCCCCGAGCGTGCGCATGCGCTCACAAATCCGGCAGGGGCAGCCCATTTCGGGCACTCCCCAGGCGGCGCCGGTCCCTAAAAATACCAGATCCAAAGCATCCTCCCCTATTAGATTTTTACATCCATTGTTCTGCGACTATGTTTCTAACAATGGATGTAAAAATTTAAAATAGTATTTTATTTGATGGTTTCGCAAAAAGTAGTCATTGCGAGCGGAGCGAAGCAATCCCCCGGGCTAACTATCTGATTCCTGGGGATTGCTTCGTCGCTCCACTCCTCGCAATGACGCCCTTTCGGACTTTTT
>JALOOY010000418.1 GCA_025454185.1 Thermodesulfobacteriota bacterium | reverse complement strand
TCCCTTCCCGGCCCTTCCCCGACAAACAAAAACCGGACCTGCGGAAAGGCGGCGATCACGGCCCGGGCCGCGGCCAGGACGATTTCATGGCGCTTCTGGGTCCGCAGCACGGCCACCTGGGAAATGACCGGCGCCTCGGCGGCCAGACCCAAAGATTTTTTCAGCGTCAGGTCCGCGGGGCGGGGAGAAAAAGAGGCCCGATCAACCCCGGTGGGGATCGAAACCACCCGCTCGGCCGGGATCTGATGGGTCCGCAGCAGGTCCCGGCGGATATGCTCGCCGGCCGTGATGATGGCCTGGGGGAAATAATAAAGACGGTTCAGGCCGGGGCGCCTGACCGGCACGGAGATGTGCCGGGTCCGCACCAGGGCCGGGGTCTTCGCCCAGCGTGCCGCCAGGGCCCCGGCCCAACTGTCCACGGAGCTGTGCGTATGCAATATTTCCACCCCCAGGTCCGCCACCAGGCTTTTAATATAGCGAATGGCGCCCAGGTCCCAGGGCTGCCTGATCTTCCGGCTGAAGACCTTGATCCCCAGGGCCTCGGCCTCCCGGCCCAGCCGGGTCCCCGGCGGACACAGGAGGTACAACCGATGGCCCATCCGCCGGTGAATCCCCATCTCGGCCAGGATGCGCATCTCCTGCCCGCCCCAGCCCTCGGACCACTCGGTGTGGAGGATGGTGAATTTTTTGTCAGTTTCTGTGGTCATTGAGTCTTCAGGCGGTTCGCGAACCGCCCCTACCGCCTCCGCTGTCCTTCTTTTTTTGCTTCCATCTTCCATCTTCCCGCTTCCATCTACTTCCTAGGCCACTCCTGGTAGGGCCTGGTCTTCCAGCGCTGGTGAACCCAGAAATAATGGTCCGGGTGGCGCCGGGCCATGGCTTCGATGACCCGGTTGTATTGGGCCGTGTTCTCCTCGATTTCCTTGGTCTTGTCCCCGTCGAATTCCAGCCAGGGCAGGGCCGGCTGCATCTCCAAGCGGTAGTTGCCCTGCCCCTCGTAGATCATGAATCCCGGCACCACCGGCGCCCCGGTGCTCTTGATCAGCAGGGCCAGGCCTTTGTTGGTGCAGGCCCGTTTACCGAAAAAATCCACAAAGACCCCGTCCTTCCAGTCGATGTTCTGATCGAGCAGAATCCCCAAATTCTGGCCATCCCGCAGCAGCTTGATCATGCGGCGCATGGAGCGTTCCTTGGAAACGATCCGGTTGCCGCCGACTTCCCGGAGTTTTCGGGACAGTCTCTCCGCCGGCGCGAAATCAAGGGGCTTCACCACTACGTAGGTGGGATCGAAAAAATAGCCGAAGCTGATGACCATCAGCTCCCAACAGCCGAAGTGGCCGGTCAGGAAAGCCACCCCCCGGCCCTGGGCCTTGGCCTTCCGGTAGTGTTCGATGCCGGTGAAACGCACGTATTTTTTGACCCGGTCGGCCCGGTAACGGAAGAGATAGACCACTTCGAAAAAATGGCGGCCGATGCCCCGGAAACATTGCCGGACCAGGTCCCGGCGCTCCGCTGGGGATTTCCGGTCTCCGAAGGCCGTAGTCACATTTTGCATGGCGATTTCCCGGCGCCTTTTCAACAGGTAATAAAAAAGGGTCCCCAGGCCTTCTCCCAGACGCAGTCCGATCCTGCGGGGAATCAGCGAAAGGCCCCATACCATTCCATAGAGCAGGGTGTAGATAATCAATGGGGTCTTTTCTCCCGCCGGCTTGCGCAGGCGTCCTTTACTAAAAGGGCTTCTACGGATTCCAGCACTTCCCGGGGTTCGATCGCCTGCAGACAATCGTAACGGCCCTGGCAGGTGGGATTCTTGTAGCAGGGACTGCAGGAAAGGCTTTTGTAATGGATACGATGGGCGGCCCCGTAGGGGCCGGTGAACCGGGGATCATCCGGCCCATAAAGACCCACCACGGACAGCCCCAGGGCCACGGCCAAATGCAGCGGGCCGGTGTCGGCCCCCACCAGCAGGCGGCAACGCTCCTGGAGGGCCATCAGATGCCGCAGAGACAATTGCCCCAGGGTGTCGATCCCCGACCCTTCCGGCAGCCCCTGAGCGGCCCAGAACTTTCGATCCTGTTCGTCGCCGAAGAATAGCAGCCCGTATCCGCCCCGGCGGGAAAGGAGCCGGATCAATTCCCGCCAGTGTTGCGGGGGCCAGCGCTTCTGCGGGAAGGAAGCTCCGAGCTGCAGGCCGATCAGGGGAACCTCTTGCTGCAGGCCCCGGCCCTCCAAAAAAGCCGCCGCCCATTCCCGTTCCTCCGGACGCAGCTCCAAGGCGTATTCCGGAGGGCCGGCCGGGCAACCCAGCAACTCGGCCACTTTCAGGTTACGCTCCACGGCGTGCAAACCCTGGCCCTCGGGCGCCGGGCGTGAAAGGAGATAGCTGAACTCCTTCAGGCCGGTGCAGCCCAGCCGGTGCGGCGCCCGGGCCATGAGAACCATCAGGCCGGATTTGGCCAGCCCCTGGAGGTCGAGGGACAAATCCGCCCGCAGCCCGGACAAGGCCCGCTGGAGCTTCCGGACCTCCCGCCAGGCAGCGACCCATCTTTTTTCGCCCCAGAGCGTTTTGATGCGGCGCCGGGGATAGACGATTACCCGCTCCAGCAGGGGGTGGGACTCCAGGATGGCCGCGCAGCGATCCTCCACCACCCAGAACAGGCGCAGCCGCGGGTAGGTCTGTTTCAAGCGGGCCGCCGCAGGCAGGGCATGGATCACGTCGCCCAGGGAGGTGAGCTTGGCGATCAGGACCCGCTCAATGCGCCGGTCCGTAATGAAGCTTCCAGAGGGAATGGGCCGCCTCCTCCACATGGCTGACTTCGATGGCCGCCATGCATTTCAAATCCCGGCAGTTGCGCTTCCGGCAGGGATTGCAGCCCACCTCCTGCCGGATCACCCGGGCCGTGGTCCCGAAGGGACCGGTCAATTCCGGCCGGGTGGGACCGATGAGGACCACAGCCGGCAAACCGAGGGCATTGGCCAGGTGCATGGGACCGGCTTCGTTGCCGATAAAAAGTTGGGCCCGCTGCAAAAGGGCCGGGAGCGCCTTTAGACTCAGCCGGCGCACCAGGTTGATCACCGGGGCCTCCAGCCGGGCAAAGAGCTCCTGAAACAATTGATCTTCTTTGCTG
>JALOOY010000012.1 GCA_025454185.1 Thermodesulfobacteriota bacterium | reverse complement strand
TCGGGGGAATATTAAATCAGCTTATCCGCTAGGCCCGCCAAAAAATTTCGTGCTCGTGGGTTGATTTGACTTTCAGGGCCATGAAAAAGGCCGCTCCCTTCTGGGGCGGCCTTGGCGGCCTATGCTTCCCCGCCTTCCTCCTCGACCTCTTCCTCCTCCTTGGCCTTCAGTTCCTCGGGGATGTGCATGATCTCCTCGAAGATCTCCTTGAAGGACATGACCTTGATGCCCAGATCGTATTCCTTGCCCAGGTCCCGCACCTGGTCGTAGCAGTTGTGGCAGGGACAGATGACGATCTTGGCCCCGGTGGCCTTGACCTGGTCGGCCTTGGCCTTGCCGGCCTCCATGCGCCGCCGCTTGAAGGGCGGACCCATGGGGATGGCCCCGCCGCCGCCCGAACAGCAGTAGTTGTAGTTGCCATGGGGGTTCATTTCCCGGAAGTCTTCGGCAATGTGGCTGATGATGAAACGGGCATCGGCCGCCAGCCCGGCGTTGCGGGACACGTTGCAGGGGTCCTGGTAGGTGATCGGCTCGGTGATCTTGCGGTCGAAGGTCAGCCGTCCCTCGCGGATGTATTCGGCAAAGAGTTTGACGCTGTGTACCACCTCAAAGTTGTGTTCACGCCCCAACCAGATCGGCCCTTCAAACTGAACGGCCCGGAGTGCGTGGCCTCACTCGGTGATGACGACGCGCTGGACCTGGAGCTCCTCGGCGGCGTCGCGGATCAACTGGACGATGTAGCCGGCGGTCTTGAGGTCCCCGGCGAACATGGCCAGGTTGGTGTCGTCCCAGCCCACCTTGCTGGGGAAGGTCCAGTCTTCCCCCACCACGTGGAAGACCTTGGCGGCCAACTGGATATCCTGGGGATAGAACTTGGGTTCCCGGGCGTTGACCGTGTACATGATCTTGGCGCCCTTTTTATCGATGGGGATGACGGCCCCGGGCAGCTCTTCCTGGAGTTCCTCCTCCATCCATTTCAGGGTCTCCACCCAGTCCTCTTCGGAGACGGCCATCTGGTTGCCGGTTTCCTGGTAGTTCTTGATGGCCGCTTTGAGGCCCTCGGGCGCCATACCCTGGGAGGTGAGGATCCCCCGCAGGGTGGCCACCATGGTGGCCATGTCGATCCCGAAAGGGCAGAACATGGTGCAGCGGCGGCAGACCGTGCAGTCGCCGTAGGCGATGTCGTAGATCTCCTTCAGGTAGGCTTCGTCCACCTGGCCTTTTTTCTTGACGAATTCCTTGAGCTTCTGGGCCTTGTAGGAGGGGACCATCTTGGGGTCCCGGTCTTTGGCCACGTAAAAATGGCAGGTATCGGCGCAGAGCCCGCAGTGGGCGCAGATGCGCATCCACATCTTCAGCCGGGCGTTCATCCGGGCGTCGATGGCCTGGCGGATGGATTCAGGGTTGATCGTGATTTCCGGGTATTTTCGCGGGTCGGCCATGCGGGTCCTCCTGTCAGGCTATAAAATGAAACTCGGGTTGGCGATAACTTCCAAATCGTTCCAACTTGGTTTAGACCGTATAATTTCTTCGACCGAATTCAACGCCGATGACGGTCCGGGAGACGAAGAACAGGACCCAGTGGGACAGCTTGGTGAAGGGAACGAGGATCAGCATCAGTTCCCCGGTCAGGATGTGGATCAGGGTGCTGTACTGGCCGTACAGGGGCAGGGCCGAGGTGACCCAGGCGTAGGCGCTCCCGTCGGGGTGGGTGTTGAGGTAGCCGGTGACGAAGGGCAGGGCGCAGACGAGGATGAGGAGGTAATCCGAAACGGTGGTGATGATGCGCACTTCGGCCAGGACGAGGCGGCGGATGATGAAAAAGATGGAGATGGCGATCAGGATCAGGGTCAGCCAGTCGGCCCAGACATCGGGCATCTGCCACCAGCTCCAACCGAAGCGGCTTTCCTGCCAGAGGGCGATATGGGCGCTGTAAAAGAGGGGGACTGACAGAAGACAGATGTGGAAGATATAGCCCAGGATGGTAAAAACGGGATTCTTTTTGATATCCACGTTCAAAGGGAGAAGCCAGCGCAGGATGGAAAGCATCATCCATTTGAAATTGAAATAGCGGTAGACCGGCTTGTCCTTTTTAGTGGAAAGGGCGATGAAAAAAAGCAGACGCAGGGCGCTTCCGATGAGGAAGGTTAAAAAAGCGATCCAGAGTAGGGGCCCTTCGACCAATGCGCTAAACGTCATGGTGACCTCCTAATAGTCAGATTGTGTAGTGTTCGGAAAAGGGTGGGATGCGCTTTTGATACAATTTAACACTTTTTACTTAAATTGGGAGACCCTGTCAATAGGGAATCAGCAGGAGGGCCGGAAATATTTTCACAAGGACAACGAAGGGATTTTTGACAATATTGTTCGTCAGTTAAAAATAAAGAAAGAAATCACAAAATAGTAATTTTGGAATCGGCATCGGTCGGGTGAACCCGGCAACCCTCCGGGAAAGCCTGCAGTGATTCAGGAATTGTAGGACGTTTTCAGAGGCCGTTCGGCCCTGGACTGGACGCTCAGGACCTTTTTTTTTAAACGGCCCGCAGGACCCCGGCGGTAATCGAATTTGACCTGGAGGCTGATCCTGTCCGCCTCCCGTTGCAGGTCCTGAAAACAGCGGGACAGGAGGGCCAGCAGATCGTCCCACTCGCCTTCCACGATGGTGCCCATGGGGGTCAACTGATATTCCAAACCGCTCTGGTCCACCAGGGTCAGGATACGGGCCACGTATCTACTGAAGCTGGGGCCTTTGTCCAGGGGGATCATGGAAAATTCCATGATAGTCATGGTTTTACCTCGGGTTGAGGAAACAGTAACACTTTAGATTCTTACAGCCATTGTTCTGAAAATTTGTCTCTAACAATGGCTGTAAGAATCTATGAATAAAAACCATGATTTTTGGCGTTTTTAAAACCGCAAGAAATGGTTTTTATTCTCGCCCAAAAAATTGGAAATTTTTTGGGCTAGGGTTTCTTTTTGAACAAATCCGCCATGGTCCCCAGTTTGCCGGGACCGGCGGACTGGCCCAGGTATTGCTTGAGGTCCGAAGCTTCCTGCTGTTCGGAAATGGATTTCTGGGACAAGGAGATCTTCCCCTGGTCGTCGATGCGGACAATCTGGACCTCGATCGTGTCTCCTTCCTTCACACCTTTCAGGGAGCCCTGTCCGGAGGAGGCCTGGAACTCACTTTGATGGAGCAGACCCCGGGTTCGGGAGCCGAGCTCCGGGAGGTCCAGGAACAATCCGTAGGGCTTGACGCCGCTCACAATGCCCCGGGTAATGATCCCCACCTGGGGGGTTCTGTAGCGCATTTTAGCCGGTTCGGCAATCGGCGGTTCCCCTTTTTCGGTTCCATCCGGCAGGCTGCCGCCGGGGGCCTCGTCCGGCGTCTGGGTGCCGGTGGGCGCTCCTTCCTCGATCCAGGCGGCGGCTTCCCGCACGGAGAGGGCGATCCGGTGTTTCTCCCGGTCGATCCCCAGCACCTTGACCGGCACCTTCTGACCGGGGGTGAGCACTTGCTGGGGATGGGTAATCCGGCGGTGCGAGATCTCCGAAATATGGACCAGCCCCTCCAGCCCGGGGGCCACTTCCACAAAGGCCCCGTAGGTGGTCAGGTTTCTGACCTGGCCCTCGATCAGGTCTCCTTCGGCGAAGGGCAGTTCGGCATCCCAGGGGTCGGGTTCCAGGGCTTTCATGGAAAGGCTGATCCTGGCCTCACCCTTTTCTCCCTGGTCCAGGCGGATCACCTGGACCTGAACAGCCTGACCGACCTTCAAACGGTCGCCCGGCTCGGCTACCTGCTCCCGGGAAATTTCCGAAATATGAAGCAGACCTTCGATACCCCCCAGGTCCACAAAGGCCCCAAAAGGCATCAAACGGGTCACCGTTCCTTCGAAAATTCCCCCTGCGACCAGCCGTTCCCGAATTTGCGCGGCCCGGGCTTCCTTTTCCGCCTGCAATACGGCCTTGCGGGAGAGGATGATCCGCCGTCCGTCCTCTTCGAATTCGGTAACCAGAAATTTCTGGGCCGTGCCGATATAGGCTTCCGGGTTTTGACAGTAGTAGAGGTCGATCTGGGAAAGAGGACAGAACCCCGCCGCCCCCGAGACGTTGACCTCCAGGCCGCCCTTGTTGGTTTTGGTCACCGTTCCTTCCACCGGGACCTGGGCTTCATAGGCCCGGCGCAGAATCTCCTGGCCGGCAGCCCCCCCCCGGGTCTTCCCGAAGGAAGTGCCGAGGTGGACGCCGGAGGGGGTGTATTCGATAAATTTCAGGGAGACCTCATCCCCCGGGGCAACGGTCTGACGGCCTTCCCCGTCGAGGAATTCCTCCAGCGCGGCCCACCCTTCCGCTTTGGCGCCGTAATCGATGAATACGGACTCCCGGGTGATCAGCACCACCCGGCCGCGCACGTCGTCGCCGGGTTGCAGCCCCCGGTCCTGGGGCCGGCGGGAGTGGGCTTCAAACAAGTCGGCAAAACTGGTTTCTTCGGCCGACTCGCGGGTTTCTTCCTGGAACTCGGTTTCCGGGGTTTTCGGATCGTGATTTGTTTCCATAGGTCCTGTGGCAACTACTCCATTCTGTTTAATTTTTTCCCGTCATGGCCGCCGGCGCGCTGGCCCGGCTGTAATGGGAAAAGTGCATGGTAAAGGTGGCCCGGCCCTGGCTGGCGGAGCGCAGGGCCGTGGAATAACCGAACAACTGGGAAAGGGGGGCCGTGGCCTTCACCTGTTGAATTTTATTGCGCGGCGTGATCTGTTCGATTTTCCCCTTGCGGCTGTTTAAATCGCCGATGACTTCCCCTAAAAATTCGTCCGGAACGATGATTTCCATTTTCATGACCGGTTCCAGCAGGACCGGCTGGGCCTGGAGGCAGCCGTTGCGGAAGGCCAGGCTGGCGGCTACCCGGAAAGCCATCTCCGAAAACTGGCTTTCGGTGGTCCGGGCCGCTGTCAAAACCACTTTCACATCCACTACCGGGTAGCCCTGCAGGACCCCGGAGGTGAAGGATTCGTTGATGGCGGCGGCCACCGCTTCGATGATGGAGAGCGGGACGGATTCCTCCGGCGCCATATTCAGGAACAGGTTCCCTTCGCCGCGCGTATGGGGCAGCAACTGCAGGGCTACCTGGGCCTGATGGCGGGTCCCGCCCAGTTCCCGGTCAAAGACCTCCTCGACCTCCACCGGTTTTTGGATGGTCTCCCGGTAGACCACCTGGGGCTTGCCCACGTTGACGGCCAGGTGGTATTCCCGTTCCAGGCGGTGGACCAGTACCTCCAGATGCAGTTCCCCCATGCCCGAGATGACGATCTGGCCGGAATCGTCGTCCAGCCGGAAGCGAAAGGTGGGGTCCTCTTCGGCCATTTTCTCCAACAGCTCCATGATCCGTTCCTGTTGTCCGGAGCTGCGGGGTTCCACGGCCAGGGAGATGACCGGTTCATAGATGTCGATGGCCTCCAGGACAATGGGCTGGGCCGGGTCGGTGAGGGTGTCGCCCGTGGCGGCGCTTTTCAGCCCGATGATGCCCACGATATCGCCGGCCCGGGCTTCTTCGATCCGGTCCCGTTTGTTGGCGTGCATGCGCAGGATGCGGGCGATGCGCTCCCGGGTGTTTTTCAGGGGGCTCAAGACCTCCTGTCCCACCTTCAGGACCCCGGAATAGATACGCAGGTACGTCAGCTTCCGGCCCTGATCCATGCTGATCTTGAAGGCCAGACCGGCAAAAGGCTCGTCGTCCCTGGCGGCCCGGGTCTCCATTTTTTTGGTTACGGGGTTCAAGCCGCTCACCGGGGGGATATCCGTCGGATTGGGCAGGAAATGAACGATACCGTCCAGCAGGGGCTGGACCCCCTTGTTGCGCAGGGCGGCCCCGCAGAAGACGGGGACGATTTTCAGGTCGATGGTGCCTCGCCGAACGACGGGCAGCAGGTGTTCGGCCTCGATGGCCTCCCCGCTTAGGTAACGGTCCAACAGCCCATCGTCCAGGTCGGACAAGGTTTCCAGGAGTTTTTCCCGGTAAAGGTCCGCTTCCTCCCGGAGTTCTTCCGGGATGGGCCGGGATTCCAGTTCATAGCCCAGGGTGTCTTCCCGCCAGGTGACGGCCTGCATGCGGATCAGGTCTACGGTGCCCTGAAAGGACTCTTCCCGACCCCAGGGCAGATGCAGGACCAGGGGCTGGGCCCCCAATTTTTCCCGGATCTGGTCGACGGCCCCGTGAAAATCGGCCCCCACCCGGTCCATCTTATTGATGAAAGCGATGCGGGGCACCCGGTACTTGTCGGCCTGGTGCCAGACCGTTTCCGATTGGGGCTCTACGCCGCCCACGGCGCAAAAGACGGCCACGGCCCCGTCCAGGATTCGCAGGGACCTTTCCACTTCGATGGTGAAATCCACGTGGCCGGGCGTGTCGATGATGTTGATCGTCTGCTGCAACCAATGACAGGTGGTGACGGCGGAGGTGATGGTGATGCCCCGTTCCTGCTCTTCCGGCATCCAGTCCATCACGGCCTCTCCGTCATGGACTTCCCCCATTTTATGGGACTTCCCGGTGTAATAGAGGATCCGTTCGGTCAACGTGGTCTTGCCGGCGTCGATATGGGCCATGATGCCGATATTGCGGATTTTACTGAGTCTATTGTCCCTGACCATGGTAAAGCATTCCCCTCGTGCGTAGAGGGACTTTAGGCTATTTTCCTATTTTCGTCAAGTATTCAAAATGGTAGCCATTGTGAAAGGGCCGGGGGTTTGTTATAATGGAATCATGACGCGGGGGATGAATAAGAGGCTGCTGGCCGTTTATGACCGTCTTTATGCCGCCCTGGGGCCCAGCCACTGGTGGCCCGGAGAAACCCCTCTGGAGGTCATGGTCGGGGCCATCCTAACCCAGAATACCGCCTGGACCAATGTGGAAAAGGCCCTGGACCGCTTGAAAAAGGAAGGGGCGTTGGCGGTCCCGGTGCTGCACCGGACCCCGGAGCAACAACTGGCCGAATGGATACGGCCGGCCGGATATTTTCGGGTCAAGGCCCGTCGTTTGAAGAATTTTTTCCGTTTTCTCGTGGACCAGTACCAGGGCCGAATCGAGGTCCTGGCCCGGGAAGACCCGGACCGCCTGCGGGAAGGACTACTGGGGGTAAACGGGATCGGGCCGGAAACGGCGGACAGTATCATGTTGTACGGCCTGGCCCTACCGACCTTCGTGGTGGACGCCTACACCCACCGGATCTTCAGCCGGCACGGACTGGTGTCCGAAGAAGCCGATTACGAGTCGTTGCGGTCTTTTTTCATGGAGGCCCTGGCGCCGGAAGTCCCCCTGTACAACGAATACCACGCCCTCATCGTGCGCACCGGCAAGCAATACTGCCGCCCCCGGAAGCCGCGCTGCGGGGAATGTCCCCTGGGGAATTTGGAACTGTAGTCCAAACGAAAAAATGAACAGCGAACAGCGAATTAGTACGAAAATAAAGGTTAACACCGCTTTTACGTATTTGTTTTTTTTGTCATGCCGGACTTGATCCGGCATCCAGGTAACGCAGGACCTTTACTAACCTGGATTCCGGCCTTCGTCGGAATGACTGCCCGTGGTAACGAACCATTAGCTTCATGTTTCGCGGGTGCTCACCCCGAGCAAGGGGGGTCGGTTAAGGATATTAAATCATGAAGCCTTTTCTTTTTTTCGGGGTCCTGGCGTTGACGGTGGGCCTGTCGCTCCCTGCCTGCGCTCCCCCCAAAAAAGTGATCAGCGGCTACGCCTTTCCTAAGGCGCCTCCGGCCCAGGAAAAAACCCCGGCCGCGTCCGGCACAGCCGAGGAGATCCGCAGGATGGAGGTTTTGATCCGGCAGATGGAGGAAACGGAAAAGAGGTTGCGGGCCACCCAGCGCCAGAATGAGGAAACACTGCGGCGGATCGAAGAGGCCTCCCACAAGACCGAAAAGTCCGTGGAACGCATTCAGAAGGCCCAGGACAAGATCGAGGCCGTAGGCAGCAAACAGGTCCCCTGACCTTGAAGCGAAAAACACCTCAAAAATCCGCCGGGTTCATTCATAAACTGGACCAGGACGACATCTTTTTTCTGGCCTCCGGTCTGGCCTTTAATCTGCTGATCTGTTTCATACCCCTCATCCTGGTGGTCCTCTCCATCCTGGGTTTCTTTCTTCATTCCCAGCAGCAGGTGCTGGAGACCATCCAGGCCTACCTGGGACGCCTGCTCCCCCAGGCCTCCCCCCGGATGACGGCCATCATCGTCAATCTGGTTAAAGACCGGCAGATCGTCGGGCTGGTCGGCTTTGCCGGGTTGATCTGGACGGCCATGCGTCTCTTCGGCTCCATCCGTACGGTCTTGAACAAAACCCTGGAAATCGTTTCCCACCACAGCTATCTGCGGGAGAAACTACACGATCTGATCTACGTCCTGATTTCCGGGATTCTTTTTTTCCTGTCTTTCATTCTGAGTGCCATCTTCGATCTGCTCAAGACCATACCGGGCAAGCTGGGCCTGCCCCCCCTGCTCGACGTGCGCTGGTGGGGCTGGTCGGCCGGTCTGCTGGTGGCCTACTTTTTTTCGGTCCTCATGTTCTTCGTTCTCTTCCGGGTGCTCCCCAGCCGGAAGCCGCCCAGCCGGGCCGCCTTCTTCTCGGCCCTGCTGATCGGGGGCCTCTGGGAACTGGCCAAATATCTTTTCCGCCTGTATATCGACTATATCAATTATTTCACGGCCGTTTACGGGTCCTTCGGCCTGCTGGTGGCCTTTATCCTCTGGGTCTATTATTCCTGCTCCCTCTTCGTGTTGGGCGGTGAGCTCATGTGGCTCATGATGCGGACCAGAAAATGACGGCCACGGTCCAACAGCTCATCAACGGGTTGAACCTGGGCTGTCTCTACGGCCTGATCGCCATCGGGTATACGCTGGTCTACGGCATCCTGCGTCTGATCAACTTTGCCCACGGCGATGTGATGATGGTGGCCACCTACGTGGCCTACTTCGGAGTGGCGCAGTTTATGCTGCCCTGGTGGCTGGCGGCCCTGGGGGCCGTCCTGCTCACGGCCCTGCTGGGGATCGCCATCGACCGGGGCGCCTATCTCCCCGTCCGTCAGGCGCCGCGCATCTCGGCCTTGATCACCGCCATCGCTGTTTCTTTTCTGCTGGAAAACCTGGGACTGGTCGTATTCGGAGGTCGCCCCAAGGCCTTTTATCGGCCCCCGGCCCTGGGCGAAATCATTACCTTCGGCGGGGTGCGCATCCTGACCCTCAGCCTGTGGACCATAGCGGCCACCCTGGTCATCCTGACCCTGGTCTTCCTGATCATTTATAAGACCCGGATCGGCATGGCCATGCGGGCCATTTCCCGGGACCTGGAAACGGTCTCCCTCATGGGGGTGCCGGTCAACCGGGTGATCAGCCTGACCTTCGCCCTGGGCTCGGCCCTGGCCGCGGCCGGGGGCATCCTCTGGGCCATGAAATATCCCCAGATCAACCCGCTCATGGGCATCCTGCCGGGACTGAAGGCCTTTGTGGCGGCCGTCCTGGGCGGCATCGGCAATGTCTTCGGGGCCGTCCTGGGCGGCCTGGTCCTGGGGATGCTCGAAATACTCCTGGTGGCCTGGCTTCCGTCCCTGGCCGGGTACCGGGATGCCCTGGCCTTCATCCTGTTGATCGTCGTGCTCCTTTTTCGGCCCACGGGACTGTTCGGGGAGAAGTTGACGGATTAAAATCAGGGAGTAATGGAGTGGTGGAGTAATGCCTTTATAGCCATTTCACCCCTTCGCCGAACGCCCAACGCCGAACGCTATTTTCGTACTAATTCGATGTTCGATTTTGGACGTTCGATGTTCGTCTCTTATACTAATCCGATGACCAACCCCAAACCGGAAAATCTCCTTTCTCTTCTGAGCCTCCTGGCCCTGCTGGCCGTTCTGGCCCTGTTCGATCGTTACGGCACGGATTACCAGGTGCGCATCCTGAACCTGATCGGCATCAACATTGTCCTGGCCGTCAGCTTCAATCTCATCAACGGGGTCACCGGCCAGTTCTCCCTGGCCCCCAATGCCTTTGTGGCCTTGGGGGCCTATACGGCGGCCCTGTTGACCATGACGCCCGAGGAAAAGCAGATCTCCTTTATCATCGAGCCGTTGATTTGGCCCCTCGATCAGATCAACCTGCCCTTCCCCCTGGCCCTCCTGACGGGCGGGCTGGTGGCGGCCTTTTTCGGGTTCCTCATCGGTTTCCCCGTTTTTCGGGTCCAGGGAGACTACCTGGCCATCGTGACCCTCGGTTTCGGGGAAGTGGTACGGGTGGCGGCCAATAACCTGCAGGGCCTGACCAACGGACCTCTGGGGCTGAAGGGGCTCCCGGCCCTGACCAGTCTCTGGTGGTCCTGGGGGCTGGCCCTGATCACCGTTTTTTGGGTAACCCGGCTGGTAAAAAGTAGTTACGGCCGGGCCCTTCAGGCTATCCGCCAGGACGAACAGGCGGCCGCGGCCATGGGCATCAACGTATTCCGCCACAAAATGCTGGCTTTTACCAGCAGCGCTTTTTTCGGGGGGCTGGCCGGGGGGTTGCTGGCCCATTTGATCACCACCATCTCGCCCGGCCTGTTTTCTTTCTTTTTGACCTTCAACCTGCTGATTATCATTGTGGTGGGTGGACTGGGCAGCACGACGGGGTCGGTCATCGCCGCA
>JALOOY010000417.1 GCA_025454185.1 Thermodesulfobacteriota bacterium | reverse complement strand
CTATGGTTCCGCCGTGTGGCCGGGGTGCTCATCGGGATGCTCGGCCTTTATTTTATAATCAACCCTTTCTTTTTTTCCTAAAAACGTTTTAAAATATCGGACCCATGCCTGTCCCCCAACCGGAAACAGAAAAATCGAGGGATCCGGAAGAAAATACAGGGACTATCGTCTCGGTGCGGGGCAGCGTGATCGATGCCCGTTTTCCGAATCGGCTGCCCGACCGGCAAAACGTTCTGTTGAGCGGCGAACGGCGGGAGGTGGTGATCGAGGTACAGAGCCATCTCAACCGGGACCTGATCCGCGGCATCACCCTCACCCCGGGGCGGGGGACCGCCCGCAACCAGACGGTCATCGATACCGGCCGGCCTTTGACCGTCCCCGTGGGCCGGGGCTGTCTGGGGCGCATGTTCAATGTTTTCGGGGAAACGATCGACGGCCGGCCGGCTCCGGAGGACGTAAACTGGGTTTCCATCCACGGCGAACCGGTCCCGCTTCATGAACGGGCCACCACCTCCGACGTCTTTCCCACCGGCATCAAGGCCATCGACGTGCTCATGCCCTTGGAACTGGGCGGCAAAGCCGGGCTCTTCGGCGGGGCGGGCGTGGGCAAGACGGTGCTGATCACCGAATTGATCCATAACATGGTGGGACGCCACGCAGGGATCAGCCTCTTTTGCGGGATCGGCGAGCGCTGCCGGGAGGGGGAAGAGCTTTATCGGGAGATGCAGACGGCCGGAGTGCTGGACCGGACGGTCATGGTCTTCGGCCAGATGAACGAGCCCCCGGGGGCCCGCTTCCGGGTGGGCCACGCCGCCCTCACCATGGCCGAGTATTTCCGGGACCAGGCCCGCCAGGACGTGCTGCTGCTCATCGACAACATCTTTCGTTTTATCCAGGCCGGTTCCGAAGTATCCGGACTGCTGGGCCAGATACCTTCCAGGCTCGGCTATCAGCCGACCCTGGCCAGCGAACTCGCCGGGTTGCAGGAGCGCATCTCCAATACCCGCAGCGGGGCCATTACCTCCATCCAGGCCGTGTACGTCCCGGCGGATGACTTTACCGACCCTTCGGCCGTACACACCTTCGGACACCTCTCCGCCTCCATCGTCCTCTCCCGCAAAAAGGCCGGCGAGGGTTTGTATCCGGCTATCGACCCCCTGCAATCCACTTCCAAGATGCTGACCCCGGCGGTGGTGGGCGAGCGGCATTACCGTATCGCCCGGAACGTCCGCCAGACCCTCGCTTTGTACGAGGAACTGAAAGACATCATTGCCATGCTGGGGATCGAGGAGCTTTCCGAAGAAGACCGAAAAGCGGTCTACCGGGCGCGCCGCCTGGAACGGTTTCTCACCCAGCCCTTTTTTACCACCGAACAGTTTACCGGCCTGGCCGGCCGGGCCGTGGCCTTGGAAGAGGCCCTCGAAGGGTGTGAGCGGATTTTGAAGGACGACTATTCCGATTGGCCGGAAAAGGCCTTGTACATGATCGGCCGGATCGATGAGGCCCAACGCCCATGAGGCTGACCATCATGCTGCCCAGCCATATCTTTCTGGATGAAGACGCTGCCAAGGTGATCGCGGAAGCGGAAAACGGCCAGTTCTGTCTTCTGCCGCGGCACGCGGATTTTACGGCGGCCCTGGTACCGGGCATTCTGGCCTACTGGGACCGGCAGGGGGAGGAGCGCTGGGTGGCGGTGGATGAGGGAATTCTGGTCAAATACGGCCCCGAGGTCCGGGTGGCCACCCGCCAGGCCGTTCTGGGCCTTGACCGGGAGGACCTCCGCCAAACAGTGGACGACGTGTTCCGGCGTCTTGATGAACAGGAGAAGAAGACCCGTACCGCCCTGGCCAGGATGGAGGCCGAGTTTGCGCGGCGTATCTGGGAATTGGGAAAAGATGGCGCTCACCGGTCCGGCTGACTCCCCATCGGATCCCGGCCGTCAACGCCTGAGCCGGGAGGTGGGCCGGAAGGAGCAACGCCGTCGCTCAGCCCGGCGCGAGAAGAACCGTGCCGTCTGGTTAGGTCTGGGGCTATTCGGGCTGGTCGGTTGGTCGGTAGCCGTTCCCACCCTGCTGGGGACGGCCCTCGGGGTCTGGGTGGATCAGCGTTTTCCCTCCCGCTACTCCTGGACGCTCATGGGTCTGATCCTCGGCGTTGCCGGGGGATGCCTCATTGCCTGGTACTGGGTGAAGCGGGAAGGCCGGCGGGACGAATGAAGGAACGTTGACCAGTGAAAGGTACCTGTAACCTTCAGGACCTCCTTATGGGAGTGAACATAGAGGTATAGGCATCATGATTCGTCCCATCGGAGAATGGGTGCTGGCTTTGGCAGGAGGCTTCCTGGCCGGCGGCCTGTATTTCGGCGGTCTTTGGTGGACGACCCGCCGCGTACTGCAGGCCCGCAGGCCGGCGGTCTTCCTGTTGGCGAGTTACCTGGTGCGCGCCGCCCTGGCGCTGGCCCTGTTTTATTTCTTCATGGACGGCAGCGGCCTGAAGCTCCTGGTCTGTCTGGGAGGTTTCCTGTTCATGCGCCTGGCCCTGACCCGGGCACTTCGTCCCGGCAAACGGCGACCATCCCAGACGACGCCGAAGAGGGAACTCGTTTGAACATCACACCCGATCAAGTCATTTGCTGGCAATGGGGTCCGATCGTCATCAACGCCACCCTGATCTACACCTGGCTGATCATGGTCCTCCTGGTGGTCCTGTCCCGGCTGGTTACGCCGAGACTTTCCACCGGCCCGCGGCTGTCGCGCCTCCAGAATCTGCTCGAAGTCGTAGTGGACTTTGTCAGACAGCAGATCGCCGCCCTCGGCCAGAGGGAACCGGAAAGGTATCTGCCGTTCGTGGGCACCCTTTTTATATTCATCGCCGTATCCAACTTGTTGAGCGTCGTGCCGGGTTTCCTGCCGCCAACCGGTTCCCTGTCGACGACCACGGCCCTGGCGGCCTGCGTCTTCTCCGCCGTTCCCTGGTTCGGGATCCGGCAGCAGGGCGTCATGGGCTACCTCCGGAACTATACCCGGCCTTCCGTCCTGATGCTTCCCTTCAATATCATCGGTGAATTTTCGCGCAGCCTGGCCCTGGCCGTCCGTCTTTTCGGCAATATCATGAGCGGGTCCATGATCGGGGCCATCCTTTTGACCGTCACC
>JALOOY010000416.1 GCA_025454185.1 Thermodesulfobacteriota bacterium | reverse complement strand
GGCCCCCGCCAGTTCACCCATGGCCTTCTTGGCCGCTGCCATGGGCGTCAGGCCCTGGGAGGCCATGAGGTGCTCCACGTTTTCCACCACGATGATGGCGTCGTCCACCACCAGGCCGATGGCCAGAATCATCCCGAAAAGGGTCAGCATGTTAGTGGAAAAGCCGAGCATCAGGATGCCGGAATAGGTCCCGACGATGGCGATGGGCACGGCCAGGATGGGGATCACCGTGGCCCGGAAGCTCTGCAGAAACAGAAAGACTACCAGGACCACCAGGAAAACGGCCTCGAAGAAGGTATGCACCACTTTCTCGATGGAGGCCTCGGTAAACTTGCTGGTGTCCAGGACGATCTTGTATTCCAGGCCGGCCGGGAAGCGGGGGCTCAGTTCCTGGAGCAGTTTGCGGACTTCCTCGGAGGTCTGAATGGCGTTGGCCCCGGGCTGCTGGTAGACCACGATGGCCACGGCCCGTTTACCGTTCACCTTGCTGTCGATGGAATAATCCTTGCCGCCCAGCTCGGCGTGGCCCACGTCCTTCAGCCGGACGATGGCCGCACCTTCCTTGTCGGTGCGCAGAATGATTTCGTCGAATTCCTTGGGGTGGGTCAGCATGCCCTGGGTGGTGACCACGAAGCTCTGCTGGGTCCCTTTGGTGGTCGGGGCCTGGCCGATCTGGCCGATGCCGTAGGCCTTGTTCTGCCGTTGGATGGCCGTGCTCACGTCGTCGGCGGTGATGCCGAGCTGGGCCAGCCGGTCCGGCTTCAGCCAGATGCGCATGGCGATGTCCGGCACCGGAAACATGCTCGAAAGATTGGCGCCGGGGAGGCGTTTGATCGGGTCCAACAGGTAAAGGTTGGTGTAGTTGGCCAGGTAGGTCTGGTCATAGCGGTCGTCGGGTGAAAAGACGCTGATGACCATCATGAAGGCCTGGGAGCGCTTCTCCACGGTGACGCCCTGCTTGGCCACGATATCGGGGAGTTTGGCCTGGGCCTGACTCACCCGGTTCTGGACGTTCACCTGGGCCATGTCCGGGTCGGTGCCGGGCTCGAAGGTGACGGTCAGGGTCATGTTGCCGGTGGAGGAGCTGGTGGAGGACATGTAGCTCATGCGGTCCACGCCGTTGACCTGCTGTTCGATGGGCGCGGCCACGGTGTTGGAGATGACCTCGGCCGTGGCGCCCGGGTACAGGGCCGTGACCTGCACCGTGGGCGGGGCGATGTCGGGGTACTGGGCGATGGGAGTGGCCCTGAGGGCCACGAAACCGGCCAGGATGATGACGATGGAAATGACCGCGGACAGAACCGGTCGATCGATGAAGAAGCTGGCAAACATGGGTCGTTCCGTCTACTTGGCTGCCGGCTTGGCCGGTTTGGCCGCCGGATCAGGTACGGTGGAGGTTTTTCCGGCGGAGGCCCCCGGCTTGTCTGCCTGCGGAGGAGCTGCGCTTTCAGCCGAAATGGGCTTGACCGGCGCCCCCGGCGCCAGACGCTGAAACCCTTCCACGATGACCCGGTCCCCGGCCTTCAGACCCTGGTTGATGATCCAATCCGTCCCGACCCATTCGCCGACCACCACCGGCCGGATCTCCGCCTGATCCTTGGCGGTAACCACGTATACCGTGTGCCCGTTGGCGGTCTGCTGGACGGCCTTCTGGGGGACCACCATGGCGTTGGGCCGTACCGCCCCTTTCATGAAGGCCTTGACGAACATGCCGGGGCGGAGTTCCTGCTTGGGATTGGGTACTTCGGCCCGGACCAGAAAGGTCCCGGTTTCCTTGCTGAAGGAAGGGTCGGCAAAATTCACCTTTCCTTTGAACGGATAGCGGTTGCCGTCGGACAACTCCAGCTCCACTTCATAGGCCTGATCCTTGGGCAGGACCAGCCGTCCCCGCCGGACCTCCTCTCCGAGAAAGGCCCGCTGGTTCTGGGAGATGGTGAAATCGATCCAGATGGGATTCAATTGGGCTACGTAGGTCAGTTGGGAGGTCGTCCCGGAGGGCTGGAGATAGGCCCCTTCCCGCAGCAGGGCCTTGCTGGAGACCCCGGTCACGGGTGACCTGATAACGGTGTACCCGAGATCCAGTTGGGCCTTGTCGAGCCGGGCCTGGGCTTCAAAGACCCCCGCCTCGGCGGATTTCACATTGCCGATGGCGTTGTCCAGGTCGCTCTTGCTGGCCGCGTCCTGCTCAGCGAGCGGTTTGATCCGATTCAGGCTGGCCTGGGCGGTCCAAAGCTGGGCCTTGCGGTTTTCCACTTCTCCTTTGGCCGCGTTCACCTGAGCCTGGAAAGGCTTCTGGTCCATCTGAAACATGACCTGCCCTTCCTTGACCACTTCGCCTTCCCGGTAGAGGATTTTTTCCAGGAAGCCGGAGACCCGGGCCACGATCTCCACCTGGTGAGAGCTTTCCGCCTGGGCCACGAACTCGAAAGTGGCCGGGACCGTCTTAGGGGTTATGGACAGGACCGTAACTTCCTGAGGCGGGGGAGCGGTTTTGGGGGCCTCCTTTTTCCCGCAGGCCGCCGTGAAAAAAAGGAAGAAAAGTCCGGCGCAGATTACCGGAGATCCGAATAAAAATGTCCGGCGGATTCCTGATTGTTTACCTGAAGGCATCGTTTCGCCTCCCTCTCTCTTTTTGTGACTTAAAATTTTGAATTAGTTAAAAATTCTATGTCAAAGCCGGAGGGAAAGCAAGCATCTTTTGATGAAACTTCCGTTGAAATCTTCCGTCAATGTGTTAAGGTTTGAGGAAATTTTTTGCTTCATTTTCGAACCGCCATATCTCTATGCGAACATTGATCATTTCCCTTTTGATGGCGACCGCCCTGATCTTCCCCCCGATTATCCCGGCGGAAGAGAAAGGGCCTGAAGCCGCTGTAACAATCCCCTTTTTCGATCGGGAGCTTTCCTTTCGAGGCCGGCTGTTTCATTTCATCTTGTCCCGGGAAAGGGCCTTGGAGACCCGCATTGAGGCCCTTGATTTTTATCTGCGCACGGGCTGCCGGCTTTATCTGGACGCCGGCCAGGTCCGGCAGGACAAGAATTCCTTTGAGGAAATCAACTCCGGCCTCCGGACCTTCATGATCGAGGCCGACGGAACCTACGGCCGGCAATGGAGCTTCCGGCTGAGCCTTGGCGGCCTGACCCAGGGAGGGCGTT
>JALOOY010000415.1 GCA_025454185.1 Thermodesulfobacteriota bacterium | reverse complement strand
GGTCCGGGTGGCGGACCGCGATATCGGCAGCCTCTCCGAGAAGGACCGCACCCTCTATCGACGGGATGAAGTGGGCACCGTATTCCAATTTTTCCACCTCATACCCATGCTGACCGTGGAGGAAAACATCGCCCTGCCCCATTGGCTGGCCGGTATGCGGGAGCAGGAGACCGGCCGCCGGGTGGAAGGGCTGCTGGCCCAGATGGAACTGCTGCCCCGCCGCAAGCACCGTCCCTACGAACTTTCCGGGGGAGAACAGCAGCGGGTGGCCATAGCCCGGGCCTTGGTCAACTCCCCGCGTCTGATCCTGGCCGATGAACCCACCGGCAACCTGGATTCGGTGACCGGCGGCCAGGTGTTATCCCTGCTCCAGGACCTGAATCGGCGCCAGGGACAAACCATCCTGATGGCCACCCATTCCCGGGAGGCCGATCCGTTGGCCAGCCGGATCGTAAAACTCAAAGACGGCCAAATTCAGGAAATAATAACCGGATAGAGAACATGAAAAAAATAAAAATTCAGAACGCGGTCGGCCTGGTGCTTGGGCATGACATCACCCGGATCGTGCCGGGCAGTTTCAAGGGGGTGGCCTTCAAGAAAGGCCACATCATTCGGCCGGAAGATATTCCCGCCCTGCTGGATCTGGGCAAGGGGTCCATCTTTGTCCTGGATATTCCGCCGGGGACCCTCCATGAAAACGACGCGGCGGACCGGCTGGCCCGGGCCCTGGTCGGCGAACATCTGACCCTGGAGGGCCCGGCGGAAGGCAAAATCAACCTCAAGGCGGAAATCAAGGGCCTTTTGAAGATCAAGGTCCCGGCCCTGGATCGGGTCAATCTGGTCCCCCAAATCATCGTCTCCACCCTGCACAACCATACGGTCGTCCAGGCCGGGGACCTGGTAGCCGGCACCCGGATCATTCCCCTGACCATAGACGAAAAGAGCATCGTCCGGGCCGAAACCATCTGCGCCCGGCACCGGCCGGTCATCACCCTGAAGCCTTTTCTCGTCAAAAAAGTAGGGGTGGTGGTGACGGGCTCCGAAGTGTATACGGGCCGGGTCAAGAACGGCTTCGATCATTGGGTGGGGGACAAGCTGATCGCCTTCGGCTGCCAAATCCTGGCCAAAAAAACCGTTCCGGACAAGGTAGACCAAATCTCCGGGGCCATACGGGACATGGTCGCCCTGGGTTGTGACCTCATCGTCACCACCGGGGGCATGTCCATCGACCCCGACGATGTGACCCGCAAAGGGATTCGCCGGGCCGGGGCCAAAATCGTCTTTTACGGCACGCCGGTACTGCCGGGGGCCATGTTTCTCTACGCCCGGCTGGGAGAAATACCCCTGCTGGGACTTCCGGCCTGTGTATTTTATCATCAGGTCACTTTATTCGACCTGATGCTCCCGGTCATACTCGCCGGGGAGCGGCCCACCCGCCGGGAGATCGCCGCTTTGGGTCATGGCGGTTTCTGCCGCAACTGCCCGGAATGCCGCTTCCCGGTTTGCCCTTTCGGCAAAGGAGGGTTCTGATGGCACTCCACAATCTGGTCGTGCTGATCCGGGGGGCGGGGGAGATGGCCAGCGGGGTGGCCTGGCGCCTGCACCAAGCCCATTTTCGGGTGCTGCTGACCGAGGTCCCCGCGCCGCTGGCCGTACGCCGGGAGGTTTCCTTCTGCGAAGCGGTTTATGAAGGACGAAAAGTGGTGGAAGGGGTCGAGGCCGTTTTGATATCTGCCCCGTCGGAGGCGGCCGGCCTGTGGGCCGGGCGCCGGATCCCCCTGCTGGTCGACCCGGACCTGACCCGGGTGCGGGGCCTGAACCCGGAGGTCCTGGTGGACGCCATACTGGCCAAAAAAAATATCGGCACCCGGATTTCCGACGCGCCCTGGGTTATCGGTCTGGGGCCCGGATTTCGGGCCGGCCGGGACGTGCACTTGGTAGTGGAAACCAACCGGGGCCATAATCTGGGACGTCTTTATATAGACGGAGAGGCCGATCCGGATACCGGCGAACCGGGGCTGATAGGCGGTTATTCCAGCGAACGGATCCTGCGGGCCCCGGTGGCCGGCCCGGTCAAATCCTTCAAGTCCATAGGGGAAATGGTAGAAGCCGGGGAGGCGGTGGCCGAGGTATCCGGCCAGCCTGTTTCCTCCGGGATCAAGGGTGTTCTCCGGGGGTTGATTCGGGACAATACCCCGGTACTCGCCCAACTCAAAATAGGCGACGTGGACCCTCGGGGGCAGCGGGCCTATTGCTACACCATCTCCGAAAAGGCCCGGGCCATCGCCGGATCGGTTCTGGAGGGTCTTCTACGGCGCTACAATCAATAGAGACGTCTTCCCTGGTCGAGGCCCTGGCACCGGGACCCCGGGAATTGATCTCCCTGGTGGGGGCCGGCGGCAAAACCACCCTCATGTTCGCCCTGGCCGGGGAACTGGCCACCCGGAAGGGTCGGGTGGTTACCACCACCACCACGAAAATCTTCCCTCCGGGGGAGGAAGAAAGCCCGCTCCTTGTTACCGGCGGGCGGGAAGCCTTTCCCCGGATCCGGGCAGGCCTGCGGAGCCATGCCTGTCTCACCTGGGCTGCCGCCTCGGGGCCGCCAGGGAAACTACTGGGGGTGACGCTGCCTGATCTGGCCCGTCTCTGGGGCCGAAAGTGGGTTTATTATATCATTGCCGAGGCCGACGGTTCGGCGCAACGCCCCCTCAAAGCCCCCCGGGAGCAGGAACCGGTGGTGCCACCCGAGACCACGATCATGATAACCGTATTGGGGTTATCCGCCTGGGGTAAGGGGCTGAACCGGGCTTGCTGCTTTCAACCGGAACGCATTTCCCGCCTGACCGGTTTCCCCCCCGAATCCCCTATCACGGAGGACCTGCTGATCCGTCTGGCCGTCCATCCCCGCGGAGGCCTGAAGGGCTGGGCCCCGGGGATGCGGGCGGTCTGTGTACTGAATCAGAGCGACACCCTGGTCGACACCTCCGTTTTTCCGGGAATGGCCGCAAAAATCCTCCGGCAGGCCCGGGGCGCTTTCGAGCGGGTCGTCCTCAGCCGCCTGAAACCGGAAAGACACTTCACCGTCATCCGTTTGTAACCTGCCGGCAATACAATCCCTATGCCACCACGCTAATTCAAAATCGTATGGACAGAAACGGGAA
>JALOOY010000414.1 GCA_025454185.1 Thermodesulfobacteriota bacterium | reverse complement strand
CCACCTTGACGGGCTCATAGACGACGGCTACCGGGGTCCCCGCCTGCACCAGCGGAAAAAGGTCGGCAATATCCTCCGGCAGCATGCGGATGCAGCCGTGGGAGGTGGAGTGGCCGATGCTTTCGGGCCAAATGGTGGAGTGGATCCCATAGCCGGGTGTGGAAAGGGGCAGCCAGTATTTCCCCAGTGGATTGTCGGGACCCGGGGGGACTTTTTCCAGGACCAGCTTGCCCTCCTTACGTAATTCTTCCTGAATGGATTTCGGCACGGTCCACACCGGATTTTTCTGCTTGCCCACAATGGTGAACCGCCCCTCGGGGGTCGGCCAGTCCGGCCGACCGATGGCCACGGGATACTTTTTGACCAGACTGCCGTCCCGGAACAGATAGAGCATGTGCCCCGGCAGGTTCAACAGCAATCCGTCGCTCTGGGCGGAAGGGAATACAATGTGTCGCTGGTTGATTTGCAGCTTCTGGCCGACGGAAAGGGCAAAGGGGGGCTGGAGTTCATTCAGACGGGCCAGGTACTCCCAGCGCTGCCCCAGCCGTCCGGCGATGGCATACAGGGAATCCCGGCTGCGGGTGTTGTAGAGGGCTTCTCCCCCCAGCAGTTGGGGCCGGGTCTTTTCGATCCGGGCTTCGGCTTCGACCACGGCCCCGCTCAGAGTCCCCCCGAGCAGCCATAGGCTGAAAAAATATTTCCTGAAAATCGATGCGGGCTTCATGGCGTTCCGGCTGTATATGATATTTTCATAGTAAATGGTCCACGAATCTTGTCAAGTGGTTCTGGGGAAGATTTATTCTTTTTTGGGAAAACCCGCAATAAAAATTTGATTCATTCCTTAAACTTCATTAGTATTTACCTGAAGGTTAATGCGCCGGGAAGACCGGCGCCTTAACCTCCAGGTGTATCGACCGGTTGACAAAAAAATTTTAATAATAACAGAAGAGCGGAAGGCCATGCCCATTCATGAAGACATCACCGGTACGATCGGGGGCACCCCCCTGGTCCGGATCCGCCGCCTGTCCCGGGGCGCCGTTGGCGAAGTGGTCGTTAAACTGGAATCCTTCAACCCCCTGAGCTGCGTGAAAGAACGCATCGCCCTGGCCATGATCGAGGAGGCCGAAAAGGCCGGGCAGGTCGACCCGCGGACGGTGATCATCGAACCCACCTCCGGGAATACCGGCATCGGCCTGGCCTGCGTCTGTGCCGCCCGGGGCTACCGGTTGATCCTGACCATGCCGGAGACCATGAGCCTGGAGCGACGCAAGCTGCTGCGGCTTTTGGGCGCCGAGTTGGTCCTGACCCCCGGCGCCGAAGGCATGCGCGGGGCCATCCGCAAAGCGGAGGAACTCGGACGGGCCTATCCGCAGAGCTTCATCCCCCAGCAGTTCCAAAACCCGCACAACCCCGCCGCCCACCGCCGGACTACCGCCGAGGAGATCTGGCGGGATACGGAGGGCCGGATCGACTTTCTGGTGGCCGGGGTGGGCACGGGGGGGACGATCAGCGGCGTGGCCGAGGCCTTGAAGCCGCGCCGGCCCGGGTTGAAGGCCGTGGCCGTGGAACCCCGGGACTCTCCGGTCCTTGCGGGCGGGAAACCGGGCCCCCATGCCATTCAAGGCATCGGGGCCGGCTTTGTCCCGAAAGTGCTGAACCGGGACCTGATCGATGAAATCATCCCCGTAGGCAACCGGGAGGCCATCGAGACGGCCCGGGCCCTGGCCCGGGAAGAGGGCATGGTCTGCGGCATCTCCTCCGGCGCCGCCCTCTGGGCCGCCCTGGCCGTGGCCCGCCGGCCGGAAAACGCCGGGAAGCTGATCGTGGCCATCATGCCCGACACGGGCGAACGGTACCTGAGTACGGCCCTGGCCGATTTCGATTAAGGAGCGGGAGGACTTTTGAAAAAATTTTTTTATCCCCGGAGCGTGGCCATCATCGGGGTCTCCAATACCCCGGACAATCTGGCCCGCAATATCGTCCACAACCTGTTGGCCTTTCAATTTACCGGCGAGATTTATTGTGTGGGGCTCCAGGGGGGCGTCCTTTTCGGGCAGCGGATCTATCCCGATATCGGCCGGGTCCCGGCGGAGATCGACCTGGCCGTGATCCTCACCCCGGCCCTGACCATCCCCGCCCTTCTGGAGCAATGCGGGGAAAAGGGCATCCGCCGGGTGGTCATCGAATCGGGCGGTTTCCGGGAATTCGCCGAGGAGCGGGCCCGGCTGGAGCAGGAGATCCTGACCGTGGCCCAGCGGCACGGGATCCGCTTCATCGGTCCCAACGGCATCGGCAACATCAATATGGAAAACGGCCTCTGCCTGCCCTTCATGCATTTGAATCGGGAAATGCGCCTGGGACACATTTCCATCCTGGCCCAGAGCGGCGGCGTGGGCCTCAGCTATATCGGCTTTCTGGGCAGCGAAAACCTGGGCATCAACAAGTTCACCAGCATGGGCAACAAGCTGAACGTGGACGAAAACGACCTGCTGGAATACCTGCTGGAGGACCCCGGTACCGAGGTCATCTGCCTCTACCTGGAAGGGCTGAGCGACGGCCGGCGCCTGATGCAGATCCTCAGCACCTCCCGCAAGCCGGTGCTGATCCATAAATCCAACGTCAATCCGGTCAGCGCCGCCATCGCCTTCTCCCACACGGCGGCGCTCCTCTCCGACAACCGGGTGGTGGACGCGGCCCTGAAACAGGCCGGTGGGCTGCGGGTGCAGGACTTCGAAGAGACCATCAATTATCTGAAGATCATGACCCTGCCCCGACTCCGGGGGCCCCGGCTGGCCGTGATCTCCCGTTCGGGGGGACACGCCGTGGTGGCGGCCGACGCCTGCTCCAAATACGGCTTCGAACTGCCGGCCTTTCCCCGGGCCTTTCTGGAACAGTTCGAGAAACACTTCCGGGCCAGTGTGATCCGGCTGGCCAACCCCCTGGACCTGGGGGACCTCTTCGACCTCCCGGTTTATATCCAGATCCTGGAGGAGACCTTGAAACGGGACGATATCGACGGGGCCTTGCTCATCCACGGCTACCGGGCCGACGTGGAAAAAGAGGACTCCCGGCGCATGATTCAGAAGGCGGAGGAACTGAGCCGCCAGTACCGCAAACCCGTGGCCGTTTGCATCTTCGCCGAGGACCTGGAGCTTTCCCAT
>JALOOY010000413.1 GCA_025454185.1 Thermodesulfobacteriota bacterium | reverse complement strand
GAGCGGGACGGCATGGCGGGCAGAAGCTGCCAGGCCAGGGTCAGCTTCCAGATGAGCGTCCAGGATCAGGCTGACTTGCTCGGTGATAAACTCCGGTCCGGGTTCCGCCGGATAGATCATTTTGAGGACGATGTACATATAACTGCCGAAGTCCTCCAGCTTCGGGCGCTGGTCCGTATTGAGGATGTCCTCTATCACCAGGGGGTGGAGGCCGAAACATTCGTTCAATTTTTCGATCCGGTCCACCTGGTGGAGACCGCTGACACTGATCCAGGTGACCGCCGGACTGTCTCTATAAAGAAGGCATTCCTCGATTTGCTCGATCTCCCGTTCTTCGTAACGGTCTTCCCCGTAATCCAGCAACGTGATACGGGTCCGTTCGCTCCTGCGCTCCCCCACGTGGATCAGAGCGCCCGGAGGCAAACCCGCTTTCCCGGATCTTTTCTTCAGTGTTGGAGTCATGGCGGCCCCTTATCGAATCTTTTCCACCCGGCAGGGAAAGGCCCGGAGATAAGGGGTCCCCATTTCCTTGCCCATGGGTTCGTGGGCGGTCAGGACGTTGATATTGGACTGGTCCCAGCCGAAAAGCTCCTCGTTTATTTTCTCCGGGAACCACCAGCCGTAGTCGATATAGACCACCCGGGGGTCGATGGCCTCGGTGATACGGACCTGCTGGCGGATACGTCCGGTGGGTGTGACGATGGCCACTTCCTCTCCCGTGGCGACTCCCAGGAGTTGGGCGGTCCGGGGATGGATCTCCACCAGCGGTTCCGGGTGCTTCTTCCTCAACGCTTCGATCTGGCGATAGGCCGAATGAAAATAATGGGCATTCTTCCGGCTGGTGGCCAGCAGCGGAAAATGGAGGCTGGGCTCCGGCGCTGGGCTGAATCCTGGCAGGGGATCGAAGCCCCATTTTTCCAGGCGGGAGGAAAATAATTCCACTTGGCCCGAGGGGGTTTTGAAGCCGCCGTCGCGGTATTGGCCATACTCTTTGGGTCCGGTCAGGATCTTTTTTCCCTGGAATTGATTGTAGGTCAGACCGGAGGGTCCCAGCACCTCCTCCAGGGCCTGATGGTAATCGGGCCAGAAATGTTCGCCGTGGCCCAGGGCCTGGCCCAGGGCGCTCAGAATTTGGATGTCCGGCCAGGCCCGGCCCGGGGGCGAGACAATTTGGGGGCGGGCCGCGACCCAGCCGTGGGCCAGGCCGAAGTGGCCCATATCGTCGAACTCGTAGGCGGTGGCCGCGGGCAGGACCACATCAGCCAGAGCCGCCGTGGGGGTCATGAAGATATCGGCCGCCGCCAGAAAATCGAGGGATTTCAGGGCCTCGGCCGTCTCGCGGGATTGGCTGCAGGTCAGGAGGGGGTTGTACACTTGTACATACATGGCCCGTACCGGATAAGGGTCTCCGGAGCGAATGGCCTGCAGGACCAGGGGCGGCGGGACGACCATGAAATTGGGCAGGAGGCGGTGGGAGCGGGAGATCATTTTCTGGGCCTTGTCCGGGAGCAGGGCGGCCTTGACAAAATCGGCCAGGCGGGCCACCGGTGGCATGGCGGGCATGATATTGCCGCCGGGGACGTCGAGATTGCCGGTGACGGCCATGAGGCAGAGCAGTGCCCGGCAGGCCTGGAAGGCATTGGGCGTATGCTCCAGGGCGTTGCCCCACTGCATGAGGGCCGGCTTGGAGGTGGCATAGGTCCAGGCTGTCTGGATAATTTCCTGAGGAGTGAGCCAGGTCAGCTCGGCCGTCATTTCCGGGGTATAGGGCCGCACCCGGTCACGGAGCTCCGCGAAGCCCAATGTCCACTTTTCTACAAATTCCCGATCGTACAGCCCTTCCTCGATGATGACCCGCAGCATACCCAAGGCCAGGGCCCCGTCGCTGCCGGGCCTGATTTGCAAATGACTCTGGGATATGTCGGCCAGATGATTTTTGCGGGGGTCCACGACGATCAGGTCGGCCCCCCCCTTCAGGGAGCGCACCAGCCGGGAGGAGATGATTCCCTCTTCGTTGGACCGCAGGAGATTGCTGCCCCAGTTGAGAACCAGGGAGGTGGGGGTGTCGTAATCGGGCACGGGGAAAAAGCCGCCGGTCAGGACCCCGGCCAGTTCCCGGGGCATGTGGCAGACGTGCTGGGGGCCGCAGACATTGGGCGACCCGAACACATTGGCCAGACGGATCAAAACGAAATGCTCCAGCCCCTTGGGCGCTCCCTGGGCGAAGACCACCGCCTGGGGGCCGGTTTCCCGGCGGATCTGATTCAAGCGGTCGGCCGTGTAGCCCAGGGCTTCCTCCCAGGAAACGGCCCGCCAGCGTCCGGCACCGCGAGCGCCCTCACGGATAAGGGGGGTGGTCAGCCGGTCCGGGTGGGTATTCCGGGCGGCCCCGGCCAGGCCCTTGGGGCAGATGTAGCCCCGGCTCAGCGGGGATTCCGGGTCGCCCTGGATGCGGGTGATTTTGCCGTTTTCCGTCGTAACCAAAAGGCCGCAGCCTCCGTGGTCCAGGCGGGCGCAGGAAGTGGGGATGGTCTGGGAGGGTGATGAAAGGTCCATGAAAAAGGGGATCCTTTTTTTTAGCGGAATAGAACGAGTTCGGAAAAATAGGTCCCGTAGAAACCCCGGTCTCGGGTGAGCAAGCGGTCACTGTTGGCCAGGGCATGGGCGCCGATTAGAAAATCAGTGATGATACGTGTCCTTTTTTCGCCGGTCTGACGGTATACCGCCCATTTTTTGCCGGCCAAAAAGGCCGCCTCGCGATCCAATCCGGAAAGGGAAACGGTTAAGGTCGCCAAGGCCTGATCCAGTGAATCCCGTTCCTTAAATTGTGGTACCAATTCGGCATAGACCACTTCGCTGATTATCAGAGCGCCTTGATCAAAGGCTGTTTTCAGATTCGCAGCGGAGGTTAAAGCAAAATTTTTATCTGGACGGTGCGCAACCGGCATTTGATGAAGTTTAAATTGAAACCCGAAGTGGTCACCACAGAATCGGATACACAGCAAATGCGGGATGAATTTGAAGCCGGTGCGGCGAAGATGGGAAAGATCCCCGAGACGATTGAGGTGACCCAGCTGGTTATCGATGGAATCAATGCCGAGTGGATCAGCCCGGTGGGTTATGAAAAAGAAGAAGGTAATCCTGTTTACGCACGGCGGCGGGTATATCAGCGGGAACTGCAAGGATCACCGCATGCATGTTGCCAAGCTGGTGCAGCAGAGCGGTGTGACGGCGCTGCTGTATGATTACCGGCTGGCACCGGAACATCCTTTCCCGGCGGCGGTGGAGGATACCCTCAAGGTGTACCGCTGGATGCTCGCGCAGGGAATTGCGGCGGAGAACATTGTGGTGGCAGGCGAATCCGCTGGCGGTGGATTGTGCATGGCAACACTGGTGGCGATTCGGGATGAAGGGCTGCCGCTTCCCGCGGGCGGGGTGGCATCCTCGCCGTGGCTCGACCTGACCTGCACGGCGGATTCCTACCGGCGCAACGAGCGCAAAGACATTAGCACGCTGGGTTCCTGGCAGGTGTGGAACAAGTACTACTTCGCGGATAGCGATCCGCGCCACCCGTGGGTCTCGCCGCTGTACGCCGACCTCAAGGGGTTGCCGCCGGTGTTCATCCAGGTGGGGACGC
>JALOOY010000412.1 GCA_025454185.1 Thermodesulfobacteriota bacterium | reverse complement strand
CGGGCAATCAGGGCGATTTCTGAATAAGGCCCCCCGGCGTTTCCGGAACGGAGCAGACGCCACCCCAGGGCCGGAATGGTGGCGTCATCGAAGGATAGGGCAACCTCCCGGTCGCCGGCTGCGGCTGTAAAACCGGTAGGTTCCGAGGGCGTGACCAGGGCGGCATTCGGGTTGAGGGCCGCATCTATGCGGATCGATTCCGGTCCCTCCTGACTGGCGGTATCCAAGGCCTTTACGTAGTAAAATCCCATGCCGCCGGGGGCTTGGTCGACAAAAATGGTTTCCACCAACAGCCCGGCCGTCAATTCCGCACCAGGCTCCGTGGGGGTCGCAGCCCGATAGACCCGGTAGCCGGCCAGATCGGCCTCCCTATTCGGCGCCCAGCGCAGCAGGATCTTGTCCCGGCCGGCATAGGCGGCGACGTTTTCCGGGGCCGCCGGGGCTGTGTCCGGGGCCGTAAAATGGGACTCGGCCCGGGTGCGCACACCGCCTTGGGTGGTAAGGGCGGCCTTGAGAATATTGGCCCCAGCCCGCAACTGCCTTTCCGGCGGAACGGAGTAGCGGCTTGCCGTTTCTCCCAAGGTCAGGGCCGGGGAGACCAGGACCCCATTTACGCGGCAGGTCAAGCTTTCCGGAATGATGGGGTTGGCCCAGGCATCGGGGTAGTCGATAAGGAGTTCCGGAGTGGCGCCGGTAACCGATCCTCCCTCCGGGGGCGTCAATTGGATGGCCACCCCGGTTTCTGTCCCTCGTGGGAGAGCGGATACCCCGGAAAGGAGTCCCGAAGAGGCGGACAAGGTCATCTGGGTCCCGGCCGGCAGGATCGCGGACTGGCCGTTGTCCGTTTCCACTTTGACGGCCACCCCCCGGTTTTGAAGTACCAGGCTGCCGTCGCCCATGAGATCGGTGGAAACTTCCAGTAAAGAGCTGGTCTGGTATTCCGGAGGGAGGCTTGGGCCTGCTCCCAGTAGATCGGGCCCGGCATTTGCCCCCGGCCCCCACCAGTCCATGGCCGCCATGCCGAGATTTACGACAATGATCCCGGCCCGGGCCTGCCAGCCCAGGGGCGTCAACCAGCTTCCGGCGCTGATTGCGCCCCGCAGAGCAAGTTTTCCCCACTTCCAATAGGAATAGTTTGGGTCATACATGGGGATGGTGCCGTTCATCAACACTGTCCCGGTTTGGCCCTGGACATAGGAATCCCCCAAGGTGAATTCCAGGTCTCTGGTATGGTTGGTGTACGTTTCAATGACCGCTTCCTTGCCGTCTCCAAATCGGAGGACGACCCGAGGGGAGTAATAAGGCGGCTCGGGGGAAATCCCTCCGAATTTTAGCACCGTCCCTTTGGGCAGCGTTTCTCCCACGACGGCCGGCCGCCAGCTTTCGCCGCTCTTGACGAAGACCTCGCCCCGCGATTCTGTAATGTAGGCAAAACAGGCGGTTACCGGTATGTCGGTAAAGATACCCTCTTCGCCGGCATCTACGATCAAGGTATCGGAAAGCTGGCCCCCTTCCGGAAAACTGGAAAGGGGTATGCTGAAGGGGAATTCCGCCCAGCCGATGTCGTTGGTCGTGGGGTAACTGTTGGCGAACTGGATATACTGCCCGGCCGCGGTCAGGTCGACCCAGTAACCGGGGATCCCTCTGAAAACGATGGCACCGTTCGGTTCCCGAATGATCTCCTGGATCCCCACTCCCACCCCGCGGGGAACGGTGGAAACCCTGACGTTCACCTTCCGGTAAGCATAAAGCCGGAAAGAGGAACTGAAATTCTGGCTGGTCGTATGTTCCGTCCCCTCCGAATCCCGGTAGGTGTCGGTCACTTTGATCTGGTACCCTACACTGAACATGGCCCAACCGTTGTCGGGGTTGAAGATTTTCGAAAAATCGATCCTTCCCGCGGCTGTAGCCGGACTTGTCCCATCACCTGCCTCATAAAAAAAAACCACGTTGGCTCCCTGGTAATTGGGACTGGAGGCCGAAGCGGCTTCGAAGGTGATTTCCCGGCTGAGCAGGGTGGCGTCCTCGGGGATTAAGGTCCCCGAAAACAAGGCCGACAGGGTTAGGTTGGTCGAACCGCTGCCTTGGGCGTCCACGTAACGGTCGGCCAAACTCCCCCCTTCCGCCCAGCAGCTTATCTTAGGGTCGAAGCTCAATTGAACCGACAGAGCGCCGCTCCCCAATTCCAGCGGAAAATCACACCCTTCCTGGGCTGAGGCCGGGGATCCGATCGTCAGGAAAGAAACCGCTATCAGGAAGATTGCCGCCATTTTGATTGAAACCGGAAACTGCATCGCCACTCCTTAACGTGTTTGAAAGAAATCAAAGCCCTTATCGATCGAAACGGAGCCAATCGGCAGGGGGAACGGTCCCAGGGGAAAGTCGGGTCGAAGAGGGCCTGGCATTCCTAAAAAAGCCAACACCCGTTGATGAGGATTACGGCAAGGGCCCAGGCTGTCAAAAAAATTATTACGGCAGGGCTTCCCCCGCCAGATCGTAGGCATAGGCTTTGGTAATCTTTACCGCATTGATCTCCCCGATCACCGGGTTGCCGTCGGTGATGTAGACCACCCCGTCCACCTCCGGGCCCTGGAAGCGGGTGCGGCCTTCCAGGAGGAGTTCGCTCTCGGCGCTGGGGCCGGTGACCAGGACCGGTTCAATCTTATCGACCAGGTCTCGATTTTTTTTAAGCGAAATTCTCTTCTGCAGGGCCAGGATCCGGTCGTGCCGCTTTCGGGAGATGCTCGAACGGGCCCTCCCCGGCAGGCCGGCGGCCGGGGTCCCCTCTTCAGGCGAGTAGCGGAAGACCCCCAGATGCTCGAATTCGACCTCCTGCACAAAATCCAGAAGCTCGGCGAACTCCCGGTCTCCCTCCCCCGGGAAGCCAACCATGACGGTCGTCCGCAGGGCCGAGTGGGGCCAGGTCCGGCGGATGCGTCGGATCAGCTTGAGCAGATCCGTCTTGCGGTAAGGGCGGTTCATGGCTTTTAATACCGATGCGCTTACGTGCTGGATGGGGATGTCCAGATAGGGACAGACCTTGTCCAGCGCGCCTAAGGTCTCCAGCAGTTCCGGCGTTACCCGTTCCGGCCGCAGGTACATCAGGCGCAGCCAGCGGACCTCCTCGATGGCGGCCAGCTCGGCAATCAAGCGGCCCAGGGG
>JALOOY010000411.1 GCA_025454185.1 Thermodesulfobacteriota bacterium | reverse complement strand
TCAATTCCCGGTCCCAGGTTTCCAGGCATTCCCGGGAAGGCCTGTCCCGGAAAATCCCGTAGGCCGGCCCCAGGACCGGGTCTACGCCGCGCAGGAATATGTAGAATACCCCTCCGAAATACCGGTCGTAGTCATAGCCGTGGATTCGGGTGCGCAGGTAACGGTGCACGGCCAGCGCGTAAAGGAGATACTGCAGCGTATAATGGTGCCCAGCCATGGCGCGGGCCAGTTGTTCGGCCCCGTAGTTTTCCGGACCCGGCCCCAGGTAATTCGATTTCCAGTCCACCAGGTAGAACCGCCCCCGGTATTGAAATACCAGGTCGATGAAACCCTTCATATAACCCTCCAGGGGAGCGAAGGTCAGTTCCTCCAGGATCGGGAAAGGCCCTTCTTCGAGACCGTCGAGCGGACGGGCAGATTGCAGGAGGCGCGCCACCTTCTCCGGAGTGATTTTCTGCAGGGGATAGGTAAAACCCAGTTCGTTCAAGCGGTCGGTGGGCGGGACCCGCGACAGGGTGAATTCCGGATCCCCGGGGAGCAGGGCCGTTGAGAGCACTTTGGTCAGGGCCTCGATCAACAGGGGGTCCCAGTGCGCTTCAAAACCGAAAGCCTTCCGTTTCAGGGCTATCAGGCTGGAAAAGGATTCGCTTCCCACCCGGGTAAAATCCAACTCCTCCAGCAGGGCGTGCAGAAAGATTCCGGACGCGGCTCCCCGGGGAAAGGCCCCCAAACCCCGGGGCGTTTCCTCGGGCCGGGTTTCGCCGGCGGGTTCCGGTTCCGCATCGTAGTCCGCCGCTTCCGGAAGGCGCACTTCCGCCTCTCCGCTCGGCCCCTCGGACTTGCGGGTCAGGAAAGAAAAGCTGGCCACCCGCCAATCCCGGGGCACCGGGACCTTTCGTTCCCGAAAAGAAAGCGGGGCCGGGGCGGTCGGACTTTCCTCCAACACCCGCCCGCCCCCCGCCGGCCGATCGTCCACGTGAACGGCCCCGGCCGTCTCCCGGGCCCAGATCTCCAAGGGACGGCGAAATTCCCGATCTCCCTCCGCTTCCGTTCCGGTCTTCTCCCCTTTTGGTCGACCGGGACCGTCCAGGCCCCACAGATAGGCCAGGGCCGATTGGGCCGACCCCCGCATAGGCCCCCAGACCAGGTAACAGGCATTCCTGGCCCGGGTCAAGGCCACATATAGCAGCCGCAGGTTTTCGGCCAGCAATTCCCGCTCCGCTAGAATGCGCCGGGGATCCTGTTCGGGATCGAGGACGAAACGGAGCCGCCGGCCGGCGGCCTCGTCGTGGAAGAGAAAGGGTTCTCCGGCGGCCAGGAAGCGACGACTCCATTGAAAAGGACAGAAAACAACAGGGTATTCCAGCCCTTTGCATTTATGAATGGTTACAATCTTCAGGGCCTCGGCGTCGCTTTCCAGGCGGAGCTGGTGTTCCTCCAGACGGCGGGATTGGGGATCTCGCTGCCGCAACAGCCAGCGCAGGAGCTCCGCCCGACCCCAAGTGTTTTCTGCCTCGGCCTGATGGAGGATCTCGATCAGGTGCAGCAGGTTGGTCAGACGACGTTCACCATCGGGGAAACGCAACAGGCGCTCCCGGATCCCTTCCCGGCTCAAGAGTTGCCGGAAGCAGTAGAAGAAGCCCCCCGCTTCCCAGGCCTCGCTGTATTGGCGAAACCGGTCGACCCATCCTTCCCAATCCCTTTCCAACCCGGCTAGGCGCTCCAGTCCCGGACCGTCCACGCCGAGCAGGTCCGTGGCCAGGGCCTTGCGGATCAGGGGCTCCCGGCCCGGTTCGGCCAGGGCCCCCAGCAGACGGCTCAGTTCCAGGGCTTCCGGGCTGTCAAAGACATTTTCGGTGCTGAACAGGACACTGGGAATTCGGAACCGGCGGAGCGTTTCCTGAACCTGCCGGGCCTCCCGGTGTGTGCCGACCAAAACGGCCAGGTCCCGGGCCCGCAGGGGCCGTTCACCGATCAGGGCCTGCCGGCACCGGCCGAGCCGGAGCAGCCTGGAAATCTCTTCGCCCAACGCGGCTGTAATCAAACGCTTGGCCTGGGTCTTGTTCAGTTCCTCCCCGGATTCCCCGTATTTTTCGGCCGGCAGGAACCAGGCCCGGAAGGGAGGAGGCTCCCGCCCTTCGATCGTCAGCCGGTTCTGGTCACTCATCTGGGCCGGGCGGGCCGGGAGGAAGGGGATCTCTTCCACCAGAAAGGGGGGTTGGCGGCTGCTGAACAGATGATTGATCGCTCCAATCAACCCCGGGACGGACCGCCAATTGCGGGTCAGTGTGTACCGGCTCCCGACCTCCCGGGTGGCCTGCAAGTAGGCAAAAAGGTCAGCCCCCCGAAACCCGTAAATGGCCTGTTTGGGATCGCCGATCAAGAACAGGGGGGTTTGCTCCCGGGAAAAGACCGAGGAAAAGATTTCATACTGGACCGGATCGGTATCCTGAAACTCATCGATCAGGGCCGCCTTATACCGGGAACGCAGGGCCTCGCCCAGGACAGGGCCCCCCGGGTCCCGCAGGGCCTGGCGCATCCGGACCAGAAGATCGTCAAAGGACCAGAGATTACGATCCCTTTTCCGGATCGTCAGTTCCTCCCGCAGGTGCCGGAAGGCCCGGGATTTCATATTACGCAGGTGCTTTTCCAGCCTCCGTTGCCAGTCTTCGGCCGTCTGCCAGAAGCGCTCCCAATCCTCAAAAAAGGGGTGTTCCGGCGGCCGGCCTCCTTTCCGAACGCTTTCCCGTATAAAAGACCGATTGAATTTCACCAGGCGGGCCGGCAGGGGCAGGTCGACCCAGGGTCTTTCCAGATAGTCGCCCAATGCTTTACTCAAAGTCTCCGGTTGTCGGAACTTATTTTTATTGAGCGCCGGGTCCCGAAGTCTTTCCTCCACCGCTTCCCGAACCTGGGGCCACTGCCGTCCCAGGTCCCGCCACTGTCCGCGCAGGTCTTCCAGGCCGTCCCATCCGTCTGCAGCAGGGAGGGTTTCCACATCCAGGTCGGGGTAGACAATCCCTTTGACCAGAATTTTCAGCAGGGCCTCCGGCCCGGTCAAGTTCCGGTTCCGGGCATAGACGATCCATTCCGGAGGAGCGGGGTAGAAATGCCGCCGCCAGAAATCCTGAACTATTTCTTCCATCAGGGTCTGTTGATCGGGTATCA
>JALOOY010000410.1 GCA_025454185.1 Thermodesulfobacteriota bacterium | reverse complement strand
TCGAATACCTGCGCCGTCTGGTAAGGCTGAAATCACTCGGTTACGAAGAGATCGACGAACTATCCCTGAAGAAAATAGAGGAAACCCCGGCCCTGAAAATCGAGGCCTAAGCGGTTGGCGGCGCCCCGGAAGGGTCCCCGGGTTTTCCTTTTTTAGGTTTGAGGATTTTCCGCTTCAAGACCCGGTGCCAGTCGGTAAAATCGGCTTCGCCCCGGTCCTGGTCCAGAGCCCCCCCGATCATCTTCAACTTTCCTTCCAGGTCATCCAGGGTGTGCACCAGCAGGGCCTCCGGCGTCTGGGGCAGAACGGGTGAGCCGAATTCCAACTGGCCGTGGTGGGACAGGAGGATGTGCTCCAGATGGAGCGGAATCCGGGGATCGTCCCAGCGGATGTCCCGGGCCGCCTCTCGTACGAGCTCCCAGCCCAAGGCGATGTGGCCAAGCAACTGTCCTTCCAGACTGCTCTGGGCTGCCAGAAATCCGTCGATTTCCCTGATCTTTCCAATGTCGTGCAGCAGGGCCCCGGCCAGAACCAGGCTGCGGTCCAGGTCCGGGAGAACTTCCAGGACCTGCCGGGCCAGCCGGACCAGGCGATGGGAATGTTCCAGCAATCCCCCTTTGTAGGCATGATGGTACTGTTTGGCTGCCGGCCAGGTCAACCAGGCTTCCCGGTGTTTATCCAGCAGACCCAGGGTCAGGGTCCGCAGGCCGGGATGAACGATATCCTGCTCGGCCCAGCCCCGCAGCTCCGCCCACAGGGAAGGCGCATCAAAAGGGGAGGCCGGCACCAGCGGATCGGGATCGAAGGCGGCGGCGGCCAGTTGTTCGGGCGAAAAGCGGCCCACTCCTTTGATGCGTTCCACGGTCAGTTGCAGCTCGTCCTGAAAGGATTCTACCCGGCCGGCCACGGCGGCAAACTCGCCGGCGGCAAACAGGGGATCCAGGGTCGGGAGCAGTTCGCCCCAGATTTTGCCGGCCACGGTGCCGGTCCGGTCGGCCAGCAGCAGGTCCAAATAATCCTTGCCCGTGCGGGTCCGGCGCCTTTCCTTCTTCTTAATCAGGAAAAACTGTTTGATTTTCTGACCGGCCTGCAGGTCGCGGATGAATTGGTGCGGCACCGGAAGCTCCCGATAAAATCAAATCCGAAATTCGAAACGAATCCAAAGGACCGAACTGCAAATGACCGAAACGCTCCCCCTGCCGGGAGAGGGGCAGGGGGTGGGTGGAATTCCAGAAGGTCCTGTTATACCGGCGTAACCGTCCCAGGGTCTAAAATCCTAAGAGGAACCCTGGTTATGATAGAAGTCCACCAGGGCTTTTACCAGCCCCGGAATAGTATAGGATTCCGGGATCACCTGCACGTCCAGCCCGTTGGCCCTGGCCGTCTGGGCCGTAACCGGACCGATGCAGGCCACGGTTACCGGTCGCAGCAAGGGCAGGATTTCGGACCGATCGAAGAGGGCCAGAAAATTCAGGACCGTAGAGGAACTGGTAAAGGTCAGGCAATCGACGGCCCCGGCCTGCAGACGTTCCAGGAGCAGGGGTTTCTCCGCTTCCTCCGGAATCGTCCGATAGGCCGTGACCACCGAGACCTGTGCGCCCAGATTCCGCAAACCTTCGGGCAAGACCTCCCGAGCCGTTTCCGCCCGGGGGATCAGGACCTTCCGGCCGGTCAGCTCCTTGGCGGCCAGGGCCTCCAGGATGAATTCGGCCTGAAATTTTTCCGGGACCAGATCGGGGAGCAAGTGCCATTCTTGCAGGGCGGCCGCCGTGGCCGGGCCGATGGCCGCCAAGCGGGTCCTCTGCAGGGCGCGAGCATCCTTTTGCCGTTTCGCCAGCCGGGAAAAAAAGGAACGGACGCCGTTGGGGCTGGTAAAAATGATCCAGTGAAAGGATCCGATCTCGGCAATCGCCCGATCCAGTTCATCCCAGCAAGAGGGAGGGACCAGGCGGATGGTGGGAAATTCCAGACATTCCGCGCCCAGGGAGGTCAATTGCTGGATCAAATCACTGGCCTGGTCACGGGTGCGGGTGACCACCACGGTCCGGCCGAACAAGGGCAGGCCTTCGAACCAGGACAACTGCTCCCGCAGGGCCACCACCGGCCCCACTACAAAAATGGAGGGCGGGCCTAAGCCGGCTGCTTGGGCCTGCCCCATGATGTCGGCCAGGGTGCCGCTGACGGTCTGCTGCCGGGGCGTGGTCCCCCAGCGAATCAAGGCCGCCGGCGTCTCGGGCCTCCGGCCGTTTTCAATAAGCCGGGCGATGATTCGGGGGAGATTTTTAAATCCCATCAGGAAAACCAGCGTCTCGATGCCGGTGGCCAGTTTGGACCAGTCCAGCCCGGTAGGGCCTTTCTGTTCGTCTTCATGGCCGGTGATCAGCGCCACGCTGGAATTGTAGCGGCGGTGGGTGAGGGGGATGCCGGCATAAGCCGGAACGGCCACGGCTGAAGTAACGCCCGGCACCACTTCGAAAGGGACCCCGGCCTGCACCAGTTCTTCGGCTTCCTCCCCGCCCCGGCCGAAGATGAAGGGGTCTCCGCCCTTCAAACGGACCACTTTTTTCCCTTCCCGGGCCTTGGCCACGATCAGGGCATTAATGCCCGACTGGGTCAGGGTATGGTCGCCGCCTTTTTTCCCCACGTATATTTTTTCGGCTGATTCCGGAATATGCCGCAAAAGCGCGGCATTGGCCAGGAAATCGTAGATGACCACCTCCGCTTCAGCCAGCAGTCGCCTTCCTTTCAGGGTCAATAACTCCGGATCACCGGGACCGGCCCCGACCAGATAGACCTTTCCGTTCATAATGATTCTTTCTTGTTCCCTGTTTTAGCAGGCCTGTCCAGCGTCAATCCGTGTTTTAAGCCCCCTCATTAAGAATTGACCATTGACAATGGTCAATGGAATAATTTCTTACGATAGGGCCCTATCGTCCCATTTCCCCTTTAAAGCCGTAGGCCTTTTCCAGAATCTCCCGACCGCCCCGTTGCAGGAGTTGATCAGCCAGGGCCTTCCCCAGGGCCTCGGGCCGGTCCAGGGGGCCGGACTGCTCTTCCCGGAAGAGGGCCTCCCCCTCCAGGCCGGCGATCAGGCCGGTCAAAATCAGCCGCTCCCCGGCCACCCGGGCCTGTCCGGCCAGAGGAACCTGGCACCCGCCCTCCAGCCTTTT
>JALOOY010000409.1 GCA_025454185.1 Thermodesulfobacteriota bacterium | reverse complement strand
AAAACCGCAGTCCCGTTTCAGTAGGCACTCTCCCGGCGGAGATATGGGGCTGGCTGATCAGACCCAGATCTTCCAGGTCCGACATGATGTTGCGAATGGTGGCCGGGCTCAGGCGGAGGCTCGTCTTTTTGGAAAGCGTCCGGGAGCCCACCGGCTCCGCTGTTTTAATATAATCTCGAATGATGGCCGTCAAAATGGACCGGCCTCTTTGGTTCAGTACTATGGTCATAAAGTTTATAGGGAAAAAAAGCTTAAGGTCTTAAAAATCTTTCTAAATCTAATTATGCAGGCTTGGTTTGTCAACCCGGGAGGCGGGCTTCCGCCAAAAAAATCAAAAGTGGCCCCGTTGGAAAATGTGTGGTAATATTATATATCTAGTCCATCTTCCCCGATGGATAATCCATAACCGGGAACGAGGAATGAGCCAATCGATCGAAACCTGCCCTGGCCCCGAGCCAGGCGACGACCATCCGCATGCGGAACGCGGCGGCGATTCCTGCCGCCAGGGGTCCCTTTTTCGCGCCGAGCTGCCGGGGATTGTGGCCGGACTGCTGGAAAGCTGCCGGGACCCGGAGACGTTTCATCATCTCAACCTGGTGGGACTCCCGTCCCGGGAGGTCGTGGTGCAATTGCTGGAGGGGTGCAACCGTATTCTGTTCCCCGGTTATTTCGGGGATCAGGATTTGGATGAAACCAGCCTCCCTTACCGGCTGGGCCTGGAGGTGAACCGCCTGTTTGAACGCCTGTCCCAGCAGATTACCCTGAGTATCCGTCATGAGTGTCGGCGGTACCAGAATATCTGTACCCAGTGCCTCGAGCGGGGTCAGCAGGAGGCCGTAACCCTGCTCAAAAAAATGCCCGGGTTGCGGCGCCTGCTGGCCGATGACGTCCGGGCCGCTTATGCCGGGGACCCGGCCGCCAAAACGTATGATGAAATCATCTTCAGCTATCCCAGCCTGGCGGCCATCACCGCCTACCGGATCGCCCACGAACTGGTGCTTCAGGAAATCCCCCTCCTGCCCCGGATGATTTCGGAGCAGACCCATAGCCATACCGGTATCGACATCCACCCCGGGGCGCGCATCGGCCGCCATTTTTTCATCGACCACGGCACGGGTGTGGTTATCGGGGAAACGACCATCATCGGCGACCGGGTCCGTCTCTATCAAGGTGTGACCCTGGGGGCCTTGAGCCTGCGCATGGACCAGGAAGGGGACCTTTTACGCCACAGCAAAAGACATCCGACCATCGAAGACGGTGTGACCATTTATGCCGGGGCCACTATCCTGGGGGGGGATACGATCATCGGGGCCGGTTCGGTCATCGGCGGCAACGTCTGGTTGACCCGGTCGGTGCCGCCGGGGACCACGGTGATGATCGAGACGCCGCACCTTCGATACAGGGAGTCCGGCTAATACTTGAAAAAGACGAACATCGAACATCGAACGTTCAGCATCGAACACCGAATTAGGAGAAATTTTGATTAATTCCGATTATATAAAATCGATACTTCAGGATCTGGTTTATGATTTGGAGAAGACCTTTCCTTACGCCTCGGCCCTGGTTCTGGAGACCGCCGGGGAGCGCATCCTGGTCCAGACCAGGCAGCAGAGCGCCGAAATGCTGGATCCGAGCCGGGGCGCCGTTCTTACCGTCTTCAACGGGCGGAGCTTTCTGGAATCCGCCACCGGTGACCTTTCGCCGGAAGGATTACGAGAGGCGGCCGGCCGGCTTCAGGAACTGGGCCGGGACCAGGGCATCTTCTATGACGGACCGGCGATCGACCCGGGGCCGAAGATGGACGAATATTATCTGGTCAAACCCCAGAAGCATCCGGAAACGGTCGCTCTAACGGAAAAGATTCAGGCCTGCACGGCCCTGAAGGACGATCTGCACGGCCGGGATGAAAAAGTCGTTCAAGCGGTGGCCCAGTATGCCCATGTGCGGACCCGGGAACTGTTCATCAACCGCCATAAGGTCCTGTATCAGGACCTGCGGCGGACCCAGATGATAGCCCAGGTCATCATGCGTGAGGGGGAACGGTCGGTGAACCTCCATACCGGCCAAGCCCTCCAGGGAGGCTACGAGCAGGCCTTCATCCCCGAAGACAAGCTGGCCCGACTGACCGAAGACTGTCGTCGGCTCCTCACTGCCCGGCGGCTCTCGCCCGGGTTCTATCCGTGCCTGTTCTCGCCGGAGTTTGCCGGCATCTTTGCCCATGAGGCCTTCGGCCACGGCACGGAAACGGACATGTTTTTAAAAAAGAGGGCCAAAGGGGAGGAATACATCGGCAAACCCGTGGCCTCTCCTCTGGTGGACATGTTTGACTCTCCGGCCCTCCCCGGGCAGGCGGCCTCCTTCTTTTTCGATCACGAAGGGCAATTGGCTCAGGAAACCCGGATCATTGAAAAAGGCATCCTAAAAAGGGGAATCACGGACCTGAATTCCGCGACCCGCCTGGGGCTGGCTCGTTCGGCCAACGGGCGACGGGAATCATTCGAGCGCAAGGTTTATGCCCGCATGACCAATACCTATTTCGGCCCGGGTACGGATACCTTCGAGTCCCTGCTGGCCTCCCTGGACGACGGCTTCTTCCTGGACCATCCTTCCAACGGCATGGAAGACCCCAAGGGCTGGGGGATCCAGCTCGAAGGCTATTATGCGGAGCGGATCAAAAAGGGGCGCCTGACCGGCGAGGTTTTTACCCCGGTGATTATCACCGGCTACGTCCCGGACCTGCTCCTGTCCATTTCCGGGGTAGGGGACCGGGTGGAGATCAGCGGTCTGGGGATGTGCGGCAAGGGGCACAAGGAGTGGGTGAAAGTGACGGACGGGGGGCCATTCTTGAAGCTGCGTGCGCGGTTGGCCTAAGGGGCACAGGCGGGGGCGCCTGTGCTACATTAAGAACTGAAACATGAAAAATCCCCATTTATTAAGGAATACCATGACCATAAAAAAAATCAAGGACGTCATCGCGGACCGCATTCAACCCACGGCCTGGGAGATTCGGCGGCTGCGCAAGAAGAGCTATCAGCGCTATCTCATCTTCAGCGATCAGGAGGCCCTGCGGGTGGTGGAAAGTGAAAAGTTCCTGGTCACTCTGTATAAGCAGTATCAGCAGGGAGAGCGGACGGTACTGGGGGAATCGACGGTGGCCGTCGCCGCAGGGGA
>JALOOY010000408.1 GCA_025454185.1 Thermodesulfobacteriota bacterium | reverse complement strand
TCCGCCACGGTGTAAACGGAAAAGGGCGGAGGGGGTTCCAGCATTCCAGTCACGGAAAAGACCTCAAAGGGGCCGCAGAAGTCGAGGACCTCCACGTCGTCAAAGATCAGGATGGCTACTTCTCTTTTTCGCCGGGGTTCAACCATGAAGACTTCCTTCCATTAGAAACACCGTTCTCGGTTTGTATTGACCTACACGTTGCATAAAAAACAGGGCGGAAAGCTACTTTGAACAATAGGCATCGGGGTTTCCCTCATCTCCTTCGTTCTCCAGGGCTCGCGGTATACGTATACAGCTTCGCCCTGGACGCCTCGGATCTGAGGCCTCCTCGGCTTTTGCAACATCCAGGTTGACTTGCACTCCACAAGCGCCTACAATCCCACCGATTTACCACTAGTATAGATCCAGGAGGCTGTCCGATGCACATAAAAAGTATCCGGATTCACGGCGATCAGTTCCCGGCCAGGGATTGCTACCCCTTCAATCTGGAAATTTTTGAAAAGACCAAAAGCCTGGACCTGAGCCGTCCGGTTACTTTTTTTATCGGCGAGAACGGCACCGGAAAATCCACCCTGCTCCAGGCCGTGGCCAAACGCTGCGGCATCCATATCTGGCGTGACGACGAGGGCTACATTCGGCGGGTGCAGCATCAATCACCCTACGCCGAAAAAATGGTTCGCTATGTTCGGGTGGAGTGGAACGGCGAGCGGGTCAAGGGTTCTTATTTCGATGCGGAGATTTTTCGCTATTTCGCCGAGTGCCTCGATGCCTGGGCCAAGCCCAATCCCGCCCTGTACCAGTACTACGGCGGCGAATCGCTGGTGGCCCGCTCCCACGGGCAGCGGCATATCCAGTATTTCGGCGCCACCTACCAAAAAAAGGGTCTCTATTTTCTGGACGAACCGGAGAACGCCCTGTCCCCACGCAAGCAGCTCGACCTACTCAAAATCCTCAAAAGGGCCGCGGAAACCGGCCAGGTCCAGTTCCTGGCCGTCACCCATTCGCCCATTTTGCTTTCCCTGCCCGGCGCGTCCATCTTCAGTTTTGACGATATGCCGGTCAGGGAGATGGTCTATGAGGATACGGACTACTACCGGCTGTACAAGGACTTTTTAAACGACCGCGGCAAGTACCTCAAGGACCTGTGAGGGCCAAAAAAGAAGGGCCAGGCCGATGGCCTGCCCTTCTCTGATAGGAACCATGCCGAGCCGGCGGGCGGATGCCTGCCCTACTCCCAGGTAAAGCAGGCCTTTCGTAGGGTCGGCGTCCCCGCCGACCAAACCCGGTAAAGATAGGTCCTTACCGGGTTAAAAAAGAATCCGCAGCCCGCCTCCCCACCGCCCGTATTTGGTCCAGTCGCCCATCTGATCGAAGGCCGAGCGGCCTTCCATGAAGAGCTCGAAATTGAGACTTTCCGGAGCCTGGTTGATGGGGATGCCGATTTCCAGGATCAGGTCCGCCTTGGAATTGGAGCTGCCAGCCCACAAGCCGACCCCGGCGCCCATGAAAAAATTGGAGACCGGGTAATAGGTGAGGATGGCATCGGCCAGGAAGGCCGATTCGTCATTGTCGCCGTCGAGCAGCGGAGCGGCGCCCACCAGGCCGGTCACCGCGAATTTTTCTTGAAATTTATAGCGATAGCCTACCCGCAGCAAGCCGAAGGCGGACACGTCAAAACGGCCCAGCATCCCCACGTCGCCCACGAAAAAACCCTTCCGGGCCGAGACCTTGGGTTCCGTTTCCTTGGCCGGCGGGGGCGGGGCCGTGGTTACCGGAGGCTTTCCCGGTTCTTGGGCCGGGGGGGCCGGAGTCGTGGCGGGTGGTTCCTTGGCCGGCGGGGGCGGGGCCGTGGTTACCGGAGGCTTTCCCGGTTCTTGGGCCGGGGGGGCCGGAGTCGTGGCGGGTGGTTCCTTGGCGGCCGGCGGCGCTGCCGGCCTGGGAACCGCCGTGACCTCCTTCAGGGCAATATTCAAACAGATTTTCGGCACGATGAAATCGTAATCGACATCCTGGTAGCGAACCACGGTCCGATAGGCCTCGAAGGGGGCCCGGCCGGCCCAGACCCGATCCCGGGTGACGCGGACCTGGCCCTTCTTTTTGTACATCATCCACTGGAGGTTCTGCCCGGGCTGGACGCTTACCGCTTCCGGTTTTTGTTTCTTGAGCTGCTCCATGAAGGGCTCATAAAGATCGGCCGCCCCGGCCTGGGCAAACCCCAGGGCCACGTCTTTCTTGAAACGGACCAGCAGCGGATAAACGTCATGGGCCTTCAGGCTTTTGGCCCTGTAAAAAGGCGCGTGGCCCAACTGCTCGAGCGGGGTCGCGGCCTGCAGCGGAGGCCATCCCGCGAACAGAAAAAGAACAAAACCGAGCAGAGCGACAGCCGTTCCCTTAAATTTCATTTTTCCATCCTCCCCCACAGATTGATCCGAATTCATCTAATCCAACATACCGTAAACCGGCCGGTCCTGCCAGTAAAATAGTCCCGCCAAATCCAGCCTGCCGGCTAATTTTCAACGCCGGAATTCGACCTGGGCCGAAGGACTGCGGGGCGCTGGGATGATTGCGCCTGCCGAGGCGGCGCTGAAAGGGCGGTCGTGAATAGCCGGTTATAGCAAGCGGCACCCACGGTAACCGCATTGGCGGGAAAAGGCGATCCCGCCTGGTCTCCCTGAACCGGATGGGCTCAGGGCAGAGAAAATAGGGGCAAATAAAAAAAATGAATCACCTGCTGGTTGACAAACACGCCGCCGCCCGCGGTCCCGGCATAGAGGATGGTCGGCTGCAGCGGGTCGATAGCCAGGGTATGTACGAAGGAACTGGTCAACCCGTTGTTGAGAGCGTGCCAGTCGGCACCGCCGTTCGTGCTCTTGAATACCCCGCTTCCGCTCGTCCCCGCATAAAGGATGGTCGGCATTCCCGGGGTGATCGCCAGTTCCTCCACAGAAGTAAAAGGGGTGTGGAGCGGGGTCCAATTCCCCGCACCGTTCGTGGTCTTGAATACCCCTCCGCCGGCCGTCCCCGCATAAATCGTGGTGGGGGTCGCCGGGTCTATCGCCAGAGCACGAATGGGATAATAATAACTTGAACCCTCGGCCAGCAGCCCGTCGTTCACTCCAAACCAGTTGCCGCCCCCGTTCAAGCTTTTGAAAAGGCCAAAGGGATTAACCCCGGCATAGAGGGTGGAGGGCGTCACCGGATCGATGGCCAGAACGATAGAGGTTATATAGGGCATGGGCCGGGTGATGGTATCGGCCAACGACGAGGTGAATATCCGGGTCCAGCTTCCCCCGCCGTTGGTGCTTTTGAAGCCGCCCTCGTAAGTACCCGCATAAAGGGTGGTCGGCGTCTGCGGGTCTATCGCCAGGTCCAAAACGTAAATGGCCGTTGTTCCCGGAGCCAAGCCGTTGTTGATCGGGGTCC
>JALOOY010000407.1 GCA_025454185.1 Thermodesulfobacteriota bacterium | reverse complement strand
CCAACAGCCCTTCCCCAAGACCCGGGTGGCCTATCTGCCCCGGCCCTGCATGCACTGCCAGAACCATACCCCCTGCGTCTCGGTCTGCCCGGTCAACGCCACCAAGATCGACGAAAAAGGGGTGGTGAGCCAGATCTATCCCCGCTGCATCGGCTGCCGGTACTGCGTGGCCGCCTGTCCCTACCATGTGCGCTATTTTCACTGGTGGGACCCGGTTTATCCGGCCGGCCTGGAGAATTATTTGAGCCCCGATGTCTCCGTGGCCATGCGCGGGGTGGTGCACAAGTGTACCTTCTGCAACCACCGTTACCAGCGGGCCAAAGACCGGGCCTTCATGGAGGATCGCCGGGACCTGCAGGAAGGGGAATACAACACGGCCTGCGCCGAGGCTTGTCCGACCAAGGCCATTACTTTCGGCAACCTGCAGGACCCCAAGAGCGCCGTGGCCCAACTGCGGCAGAACCCCAGGGCCTTCCGGCTCCTGGAAAAACTGGGCAGCGAACCCAAGGTCTATTATCTGACCAGCCAGGATTGGATCCGCCGGCAGGGTGACAACTACCTGGAGGGGGAGGCCTTGAAGAAGGCCGCCGCCCAACACAAATAGAAAAACGGAATGATGGAACGATGGAATGATGGAAGAAAGGCCCCCCATGAGCTTGATACCGGATTGGTTGTGCCCATTATTCCATCATTCCAATTTTCCTTATTCCTCAACCGTTGAATTAACTTTTATTGGATAGAGAGGTATTCCATGGAAAAGACCATGCCTGTTGATCATGCCTTGTTCCCGGAGGGAATGCCCCGCTGCTCCCTGCCCAAGTTCCTGTCCTGGATCGGCTTTCTGCTGCTGATCCTGGGCTGGGGGGTGATCGGGGGGCTGCTGGTCCTCATCTTCGGCTTGAACCAGACCAACATGAACGACTATTTCGGCTTCGCCTTGTGGATCACTTTCGACCTGGCGGTGATAGCCCTGGGGGCCGGGGCTTTTTTTACCGGATTCCTGACTTACATCATCGGGAAAAAGGAACTGAAGGCCATCATCAATTTTGCGGTCATTATCGGGTTTATCTGTTACAGCGGGGCCATCCTGATCCTGACCATCGACGTGGGGCAGCCGCTGCGGTCCTGGTTCGGTTTCTGGCACCCCAACGTCCATTCCATGCTCACCGAAGTAATGTTCTGCATCACCCTTTACCTGGGCGTGCTGGCCATCGAATACCTGCCTCTGGTCCTGGAAAACCGGGCCATCAACAAAAATCCCGGGGCCCATTATTTCGCCCATAACCTACACCACCTCATGTTCATCTTTGCCGGCACCGGGACTTTCCTGTCTTTCTTTCACCAGGGCTCGCTGGGCGGGATGTACGGGGTCATGTTCGCCCGGCCTTTCGCCTTCCGGGAGGGGATCTTCATCTGGCCCTGGACCTTCTTTCTGTTCATCTCCTCGGCTATCGCCTCGGGTCCGGCCTTCACGGTCCTGATTACGGCCCTGCTGCAGAAGATCACCGGCCGGAAACTGGTCAAACAAGAAGTCCTCTCTTTGATGGGCAAGATTGCCGGTTCCCTGCTGGCCGTGTACCTGGTTTTGAAGATCATCGACACCATCGGCTGGGCTTCTTCCATCCTGCCCAGCCGCGGCATTTCCCTGGCCAGCCAGTTCCAGGGCCCTTACGGTTTCTGGCTCATGGTTATGGAAATCGGGGTGCTCGGCATCCTGCCGGCCCTGATCCTCCTTTCCAATCTGCGCAACAGCTACGGCTGGCTGGTCTTCGCCTGCCTGCTGAACTGCGCCGGCATCGTCTTTAACCGCTTTATCATGACCGTGGTTACCCTGGCCATTCCGGTTATGCCCTTCGACCGCTTCGTCACTTACTGGCCCAGTTGGCAGGAATGGGCCCCTACCTTCGCCATCCTGGCCTACGGCGGGCTGCTTATCTCTCTGTCCTACCGTTACCTGCCGATCTTTCCCCAGGAGAAAGATTTGAACTGAGGCCAGGCACTTTCACTGGTCTGTGACCGTGGGGGCGGGAAACCGTCCCCCTTTTTGCTCAAAAACTGAAGGCAAAGTGCAAAATGTGGGCGGAGGTGAATTATTCCCTTGACTCCCGGGGATTAAATGCCCAATATGTTTAGGTTATGAAAAAGTGTACCTCTATTCTGGTGGTAGGATTGGTTTTATTGATTGCGCCTTTAATGGTCTTGGGCCAGTCCCTTCGGCTGCCGGGACCGGTCATTGCCATCACGCCGGACGATTATAACACCGGCGACATCTCCCGGTTGACCAAGCCCTTCACCCAGGTATTCACCGTCTCCAACAACGGCGGTTCCCTGCTCTCCATCGCTAAAATCAAATATACCTGAAGCATGAAAGTAGTGCGGTTCGATCCGCACATCCAGCCCGGCGGGCAGGGAGAAATTGTCATTGCTCTGGACCCGGAAACGCTGGACGGAAAGTTCGAACGATATTTTAAAGTCATCAGCAACGACCCGCAGCGTCCCGTGATTCTAATCAAGGTCTATGGTTTCTCCTCCCCCTTCCGCGTATCTCAATCCCCGTCCAAGTCTTGTAATTTTTGATTGCGACGGCGTTTTGTTCAGTTCCCGCGAAGCCAACCGGGCCTTTTATGACCGCCTGCTGGAACGCTTCGCCAAACCGCCCCTCTCGGAAGAAGCCCTGGACTACGTGCACATGCACACCGTGTTCGAGGCCGTGGATTATCTTTTCCCTGATCCGGCCGCCCGGCAGGCCGCCCACGATTTTCGCCAGGAGCTCGACCCGGAGCCGTTCATTCGGCTCATGAAGGCCGAACCGGGTATCTGTGAGTTTCTGAGCTTCCTGCGCCCGGCGGTCAAGACGGCCATAGCCACCAACCGCACTACCACTATCGGCCAGGTCCTGGCCCTGCATGGACTGGCGGAAAGCTTCGATCTGGTCATCAGCGCCCTGGACGTTTCCCAGCCCAAACCCCACCCGGAATCGCTCCAAAAGATTCTCGATCATTTCAGGCTGTCTCCCCGGGAGGCTGTATACATCGGCGATTCCATCGTCGACGCCGAGGCGGCCCGGCGGGCCGGAGTCCCCTTGATCGCCTATAAAAACCCCCTCCTGGAAGCGGACCTGCATGTGGATTCCTTCCCGGCCTTGCAGGAATGGCTGGAAGCCTATCTTTTTTTTGAC
>JALOOY010000406.1 GCA_025454185.1 Thermodesulfobacteriota bacterium | reverse complement strand
GAGTCAGTCTCGGAAGCAAACTGGTGCCCTTCTTTTATAAGCCGGTTCTTTAAATCGAGGTAATTTTCTATTATTCCGTTGTGGACCACGGCGACCGACCCGGCCACGTGCGGGTGGGCGTTGGTTTCCGAAGGACGCCCGTGGGTGGCCCAGCGGGTATGGCCGATGCCTATGGAGCCGGAAATGGGCTGCTCTTTCAGGATCTTCCCCAGCCGGCTCAATTTCCCTTCACTGCGGCGGACTTCAAAGGCCCCGTTGCGAATCACTGCGATGCCGGCCGAGTCGTAGCCCCGGTATTCCAGGCGCTGCAAACCCTGAAAAATGACCTCCACCGCATCTTTCGGCCCCAGGTATCCTATAATGCCGCACATGATTTTTGATCTCCTTTATTTTTTGACCGGTCCTTGCGGATACGGGTGAAGGATTCGGCTACGGCCCCGTCTTCCAAATGGGCGTTTTCCAGGACGCAATGGGAGTCGATCCGGCAGCCCCGGCCGATGCGGGTCCGGCCGGCCAGCACCGTAAAGGGGCCTATGGTGGCATCGGGACCGATGCGCACGTCCTTTTCAATATAGGTGGTTTCCGGGTCCTGAAGGGTCACACCCTGCCGCATCCAGTCGTCGTTGATCTGCCGCCGCAGCAGGCGGCTCGTGCGGGCCAGTTCCGCTCTGTCGTTGATCCCCAGCACCTCTTCCGACCGGCCATGGAGAAACACCGTAACCGGTCGATCGGCCCGGCGGGCCATTCCGATGAGATCGGTCAAATAATATTCCCGCTGTTTGTTTTTACGGGAAAGCCGGGGCAGTGCGCTGAAGAGAAAATCGGCGGCAAAGCAGTATATCCCGGCATTGACTTCCTGGATCCGCCGCTCCGTGGGGGTAGCGTCCTTCTCCTCGGTGATCCGCAGGAGGCCCCCCTCGGTATCCCGCACGATCCGCCCGTACCCGAAGGGCTCCTCCAGAAGGGTGCTCAGCAGGGTCACCGGGGCCCGGGAGCGACCATGGGCCCGGATGAGCCCGTTCAAAGTCTCCCGGGAGACCAGCGGTATGTCGCCCGACAGGACCAGGATGGTCCCTGGAAAATGCCGCAGTTCTTTGGCCGCCTGTCGGACCGCGTGGCCGGTCCCCAGTTGGGGGGCCTGAATTACGAAGGTCAGTCCCGGTCGGTCGCAGGCTTTCCGAACCAGTTCGGCCTGGTGGCCGATGACCACCACGGTCTTTTCCGGTCGCAGCTTTTGAGCGGTTTCCAGCACGTGGCCGAGGAGCGGGCGGCCCAGCAGGGGATGGAGCACCTTGGGCAGGTCGGACTTCATCCGGGTACCTTTGCCGGCCGCTAAAATGACGATGGCTAAGGATTTCATCTGATTTTTTTAATGCCAACCTTGAAAAAAGGCAAGTCAAAAGACGGACGCGCCGGCCTGGGCCGGCCCCGCTACCTTTCCACCAGCAAAAGAGAAACATAGCGGGGATCGAGCCGGTGAGCGGGGGGAATCCGGCCGATTTCCTCCGCCAGCCGGTCTCGGGCCAGGGTCAGCCAGGCGCGCAACACCTCCTCCTCTTCCCGGGACTCCAAGACGCCTTGGGTCTGTAAGGTCGCCAACCAGGCCGCGCTTCGTGCCGGATCCAGGAGCCGGGGGCCTATTCCCTCGAGCTCCGGTACGGTTAAGGGCTTCGGAATAGCCTCTTCTGTCAAAATCCACCGGGCCAGACCGGTCAGCAGTAAGGCCAGGATGGAGCCGGGGAAATAGAGGGGCCTCCGCCGCAGGGCGTTGATCTCCGGGGCGGAGTACCCCGGCCAGCGGGAGAAGATCCGGCCCAGTACCTCCAGACTATGCAGTTTTCCCTCTACTTCGGATAGTTCGACCAGGGTCCGGAAGGGACGGTAGTTCCCCGCGGCTGCGGGATCAAAATATAAGGGGTGTTTCAATAAAAGGGCCTGAATGATTTCCCTGTAAGGGGAATCGAGCCATTCCTTCCTTCCTTCCCAGGCGCCAAACCAACCGGTTTTCTTGAATAGGGCCTCGGCCTTGAACTGCAGGTCCAGACCCAGGCTGAAACCGGTTTGGAAAATTCGAAAGACGGGCAGTGACTCCAGGGTCCGGGCCGCCCGGTCCGGGTCCTCCCCGCTTAGGTGGCGCAGTCCCAAATCGAGGGTCTGAAAGGCCCGGACAGTGGAGGTCCGGATGGCCTCCGGTTCCCCGGGGTCGGCCCCCATGGCTACCAGGACCTGGTTGGCCAGATGGACCATTTCGTTTTTAATCCGGCCGATCTGTTCTTCGGTCAACGCGCGGCCTGCGGCCTCAAACAAAAAAGATCCTTGGCCGGCCCTTTCCAGATATCCCGGCGGGACCCAGGAAGACGCTTCGAGAGCAATCGGGGGAGGCCCGGGCTCCCGGCGGCTTTCCGGCGGGAGGTAGCGGTAAATCTCCAGGCTTTCCGTAAAATCCGGGAAGCCCTGGTCGGCCAACCGGCCTTTCCGCCAGCGGAGGGCCGCCTCCTCCTCTTCAGCCGGCAGGGACCAGTAGAGGCGGTCCAATAAATCCTGATAATACGACGGATCGTATTGGTTGATGTCTTTCAGGATTCGCGTCAGCAGCGAAGCCCGGGAAGGATCCCGAAATTCCACGTAGTAGATGCGGTCCAACGTAAAGCCTTTTTCCCCCTCCTTTTTCCCCTGATCCTCCTCCCGGTTTTCCTCCTTTTTGATCAGCAGGCACTTCCCCAACACGGCAAGGACCAGCTCCGGGTCGGCTGCTTCCAGGATTTGCCGCAGCTTTCCCCCCCCGCAGGCCTCGAGCATTTCCAGCCAGGCCACGATCCCTTCCTGTTGCAGCCGGTCTTTTTTCCAAAGGTCCAGGTCCAGAAAATGGATGATCTGTTCCGGGGCGGCCAGCCCGATCAGCTCCACGGCATCGGCCAGGCCCAGGTCTTTTATGGTGAGGAATACGTCCAGGACCGGCATTTGGGCCACTAATTCGACCGGATCCGGAGCATTCAGGATTTCAAGCAACCGTTCCTTCCCGGAAAGGGAAAGGACCGCCTCCAGGTCCTCGCGGGTCGGGAAGGCCCCCCCCTCCAGAAAGGGAAATTCGGCCTCCGCTCCCGTATCGCCGGCCGCGGTCCGGCTGTTTTCTGCTTCGTCTCTCATGACGGACTCCTGAACTACGATATTCCTTTTTCTTGCTT
>JALOOY010000405.1 GCA_025454185.1 Thermodesulfobacteriota bacterium | reverse complement strand
GGAAGACCGCAAGATCAAAGAGGCCCGCCATAAAATCGAGAAACTGGCCCAGGAAGGCAAGCCCGCCCTGATTATCGGCCCGCCCGGGACCGGCAAGAAGACCTTCGCCCGCTACTTCCACAAGCAAGGCGCCCATCCCGATTTTCCCTACGTGGAAATCTCCCTGGCCGATCTCGAGGAAACCACCGTAGGCGCGGCCATCTTCGGCATCGAACCCGACCCCGAGGCCACCCATATGAAGGGCCAGGTGGGCTACCTGGAAATGATCGAAAGCGGCACCCTGGCCATCGCCCATGCGGAACAACTGGACGCCCACCAGCAGAGCAAGCTGGTCACCTATTTCAAATACGGCTGGTTTCATCGGGTCTACGGTCAGTCCAGCGTCAAGGCCCAGACCAAAGTGGTCCTCCTGGCCTCCGGGACCGAGGCCGAGGTGCTGGACAAATTCATTCCCGAACTGAAAGAGTTGCTCCAGGAGCGCATCGTCAGCCTGCCGCCGCTGACCCAGCGGTTGAAAGACATCCCCCTGCTGGCCCAGCATTACCTCAATCACTTCTCCCGCAAGGACGGAAAGCACTTCAACGGCCTGTCCCGGGAGGCCACGGAAAAACTGGTCTCCTACACCTGGCCCGGAAACATCAAGGAACTGGAAAACGTCATGCAGCGGGCGGCCATCGTCTCCTCGGAGGATAGGATCATCCCCGGGGATCTGATCTTTGTGGCCCCCTCGGAAAAAGAATTTCATAAAATCAACATCCTTAAAAACGAGGGAATCCGCGGTTTCCTCCGTCACCCGCTGGTCCCCAAAATTTTCATCTGGTTCAATATCTTCATGGTGGTGGTCATGGCCGGTTTTACCCTGTTCGGCGGTTCCCGGCCGGAAGGCCATCCCCTGCAGGAATTCGGCAACAACCCCGGCATGCTGATCACCTGGCTGGTCTGGTTCCCCATCCTGCCCATTTCGGCCTTCCTGCTGGGGCGGGTCTGGTGCACGGCCTGCCCCATCGCCGGCATCGGGGATCTGGTCTCCCGGATCAAAAAATTCAACCTGCCGGTGCCCAAGATCCTCAAGCGTCTCGATTTCTGGCTGGTGGTAATTTCCTTCATGTTTCTGGATTATGTGGAGGAGTTCTTCGGCGTGGCGGAAAAGCCCTGGGCGACCGGCGTGCTGCTGGTCATCATTGTCGGTCTCTCGGTTCTCTTCTGCGTGCTCTTCGAACGCAAGACCTTCTGTCGTTACCTCTGCCCTCTGGCCGGCATGCTGGGCACCTACTCCACCATGAGCATCCTGGAAGTACGGGGTAATAAAAAGGTCTGTCAGACCCAATGCGGACAGCACCTCTGTTACAAGGGCACCGCGCAGGCGGCGGGTTGTCCCATGTTTTCCTATCCGGCCTCCATCGCCGTCAGCACCGAATGCATGATGTGCCTGAATTGTCTGCATAGCTGCGACAACCGCGGTGTCCAGATCAACCTCCGCCCTCCCCTGCAGGAAATCTGGCGGCAGTCCCAGCCCGTACTCAGTCTTTCCCTCTTCGGTGTCATCCTGGTGGGACTTATGGCCCGTCACCAGTTTCCCGCGCTGACCTTCTGGTTGAACATCGAGAAGTCCTTGGGCTGGTCGGAGACCTTTACCCATACGGTGCTGTATCTGTTCTTCATCCTCATGGCCCTCGTGCCCTTTGCCCTCAGTGCCACCCTCTCGGCCGCCGCCTCCCGGGAAAAGGTCTCGGAAAATATGGCCCATTACGGCCTGGCCTTTATTCCCCTGGCGTTGACCGGGCACCTGTCCCACATCATTCATGAAGTGCTGGGAGAGGGCATCTATGACTTTATAAAATATTTCATCAAATTATATTATTCGCTGACCGCCGGCGTCCCCATCGGCAGCAACGATCCGGCCCTAACCCCTTTTATTCACGGCTCGATCATCACCTTCTTGAAAGTCCTCCTGGTTACGGGCGGTATGCTGGGCTCCTTGATCGCCTTGATCATGATCGCCCGCCGCATGGCGGAGAAGAACGTTTTCGCCCGCATCCTGCCCCACCTGCTGGTTTTGTTCTTTTTCTGGGCCGGCTATCTTTTCATTTTCACCGGAGCCACCGGCGCGGCTCCGGAAGCCCCCCCCCCGGCGGCCCGGTTGTCCGCCCCGGGGGAGGCCGGATCGACGACGGCGGTTGGTGCCACCCCGGGCAGCCCGCCCCTTTCCGGGGCCGCGGCCCGGCCCGGCCCCTGGTTGCGCTATCCGCCACCGAACGCTGCCACGGCGAAACTCCCCGACCCGGCAGTGGCCGGTTGGCTTCGACCGGCGCAGGTCGAGCCGGGCCGCGGAAAAACCGGTCTGGTCCCGGAAATCGTCCGTACCGGCAGCCGGCCCCTGGGCTGGCATCATCCAACCATTTCCTGAGGGCGAAAGGAAACCCATTCACCATGTTTACTCCCGGTAGCCTTACCGGCCAGCAACTCGACCAATTCCGCCTGGAAGAATTTATCGGCCAGGGGGCCATGGGCATGGTCTACAAAGCCACCGACACCATCCTGAAGCGGACCGTGGCCTTGAAGCTCATTTCCAAAAAATCCGATGTGACCACGCCGGCCATGGCCGAGGCCCGCAGGCGCCTGATCCAGGAGGCCCAGGCGGCCGGTCGGCTGGCCCATCCCAATATCGTCACCATTCATTCCTATGGCGAGACCGAAGATTTCCAGTACATCTGCATGGAATACATCACCGGGCGGACTCTGGCCGAAATCCTCAACGAGCAGAAGGTGTTGGCCGTGGAAGAGGCCGGGACCTATTTCGAACAGATCCTGCAGGCCATCGAGGCCGCCAATCAGGAACAGATCGTCCACCGCGACATCAAACCCACCAATATCATGATCATGGCCGACAAGCGGTTGAAGGTCATGGATTTCGGGATCGCCAAGATCCCCTCCCTGTCCATCACCACCACCGGCACCGTACTGGGAACCCCCTACTACATGTCCCCCGAGCAAATATCCGGCCAGAAAGTCGACATCCGGTCGGACATTTTTTCCGTCGGCGCCGTGTTTTACCAGGTCTTGACCGGTGAACGGCCTTTTGAGGGCGAACTGAACGTCCATATCCCCCCGGCTATCGAAAACATCGTCAAAAAGGCCTTGGCCAAGGACCCTTTCCAGCGTTATCAGACGCCGGGAGAAATGCTGGCCGATCTCCGGGCCGCCCTGCGGCCCAGCGCCCCCCCCAAGCCGGCGGTGAGCGATACCACGATCAAGTCCAAATCGGCCGCCTTTGATCAGACCCTGCCCCTCTCTCCCCAAGAGACCTTTGCGCCCCAGGGAGAACCGGTCCCGGCGTCTACAAAAAGGCCGGCGGCCCCGCAGCAGGCCAGACCCGAGCCGTCCGGCCCGTCCCGGGAACCGGAAGCCCATCCGGCGCCTAAACCGGAGCCAGTCCGGCCGCCGGCGTCAGCGGCCGGGGCCGGGCCCAAACCAGGCGGATCGACCGCCAAAACGTTGGCCATCAGCGGGGGCTTATTGCTGGTCATGGTGGTGATCATCGTCCTGGTGGTGCGCCTGGTCAAAAAACCTTCGGCCATCACCCCTCCGCCGCCCGGGGCAGACCTGTCCCAGAAAAGTCCCGCTGCCGGCGGGATTTCCCCCCAGGTCAAGGCTCAGGCCGAACAACTGGTGCTCCAGGCCAAAGGGGACCTGACGGCCAACCCGACCAATGCCCAGAAACTGCTGGAGCAGGCCGTGGCCCTGGACCCTCAAAACTTTGAAGCCCAGTTCCAGTTGGCTCGTCTCTTCACCATGCGGAAAAATTATCCCGCAGCCATCCAGCATTATCAGGAAGCCCTATCCCTGAACAATCAGGTCCCCGAAATTCCTTTCAACCTGGGTTTTATCTACCTGAACCAGGGCGATTATGACCTGGCCATCCGTTATTATGAATCCTGTCGGGCCTTGTCGCCCCCCTATCAGGACGAGGTGCTGACCAACCTGGGCATAGCCTACCTGAAAAAAAACAACCCGGCCCAGGCCCAGCTTTTTTTCAAGCAGGCCATCGGACTCAACCCCAACAACACCCTGGCCCGCAATTACCTGCAGGCCCAGCCGGCCCCCGGTTCGACGCCCGCCGCTCCCTCCGCCCCGGCGGCCGTCGACCCCAAGGCCCAGGCCGCCGCCCTGATCGCCCAGGCCAAGGGTCTGTTACAGACCAATGCCGCCAAGGCCCAGGGTTTATTAGAGCAGGCCAGCCAACTGGATTCCGGCAATTACGAAGCCCCCTATCAACTGGGACGCCTGTTCACTTTCCAGAAAAACTATTCCCAGGCCGTGCAGCATTATCAAACCGCCCTCCGATTGAATCCCCGAATACCCGAGGTCCACTTCAATCTGGGTTATATCCTCATGACCCAGGGTCAGTACGACCAGGCCATAAAATATTTTGACTCCTGCCGGGCCCTCTCCCCGCCCTTCCAGGATGAAGTACTGACCAATCTGGGGATCAGCTTCCTCAAGAAAAACAATCCGGTTCAGGCCCAGACCTATTTCCGGGAGGCCCTGAAAATAAATCCCCAGAACAGCCTGGCCCGCAGTTATTTAAAGAATTTAGGAGGGTAAACTCTTTTGGCCATCTTGAAACAGGCCGGTGTGCTCCTTTGTTTTCTGGTCTTTGGCTGTGCCCAGTTGGAAAAAGGATACCAGGATAATCAACGAAAATTTCATTTGGGGCAGGTTTTATTTTCAAATTTACAATTTTAAATTGAAAATCCAATAAAGTTTTCATTTTCAAAATGATA
>JALOOY010000404.1 GCA_025454185.1 Thermodesulfobacteriota bacterium | reverse complement strand
TGATTTTGCCGCCCCAGAGGGTGTGCAGAATGACCTGGCGGCCGTCCGCCGTATTCTGGGGATCACGAAAATACTCGATCAACAAATGACGGCGGTGGGGAAGTTCGGCCCGGGTCGCTTCCTGCTGCCTTTTCAAAAAGCTAATCAGTTCGTCGGCCGCACTTTCCTCCAGGAAATAAACCCGGCGGAGTTCCTCTTTCCAAAAGGGCACCTCGGGCCGGGCCTGAAACTGTTCCAGGAAAAGGAGGATCTTTTCCGAAAAATGAAAATCCCGATCCAGGTCCCCGGCCTTCCAGAAAGGGATGACGCCTGGCTTGACCTCCGCCGGCAGCACTTCCACATCATTGGACGTCACCTTCCGGATGCGCCAGACCTGGGCGCCCAGGGCGAAGGTGTCGCCGATGCTCCGTTCCCAGACAAATTCTTCGTCCAGTTCGCCGATCTTGGCCCGGGAGTCCTCCACCCGCAGGTTATAATAGCCGCGGTCTGGAATGGTCCCGCCCGACAGGTAGAGCAGGCGCAGCACCCCTTCCCGGCCGTGGACGGAGTCGGTGAGTCCGTCCAGGGACAGGCGGGGTTTGAGCTCCCGCAGCCTGGTTCCGGCATAGAGCCCTACCAGCATTTCCAGGACCAGATCGAATTGGCGGCGGGAAAGATGACGATAGGGATAGCTGGTTTTGATGAAGGAGAAGAGTTCCTCCCGGTCCCAGGTTTCCAGGCCGGTCAGGGACAGGACCACCTGGGCCAGCACGTCCAGCGGGTTTTCCACGGGCCGGACGGATTCGATGTCCTGGTCCGCAACGCCCCGGGCCAGGACGGCCGCGGTCAGAAAATCAAACCCGTGGGTGGGATAGAGCAGGCCCCGGCTCAGGCCGCCGACCCGGTGGCCTGAGCGGCCGATCCGCTGGATGGCCGCGGAGATGGCGGGGGGCGTCTGAATGAGCACCACCAGGTCCAGATCGCCGATATCGATGCCGAGTTCGAGGGAACTGGTGGCCACGATGGCCTGCAGTTCGCCGTTCTTCAGGCGCTGCTCCACGGCCAGGCGGATCTCCCGGGAAAGGGAACCGTGGTGCGCATAGGCCAGATCCTCCGCCTGGCCCTCGTTGATCAGCCGGGTGACCTTTTCCGCGGTGCGGCGGCTGTTGGCGAAGAGCAGGGTGGCGCGGTGGGTCCGGATAACTTCCCGGAAGGCTTCGGCCAGGACCGGCCACCGGGAGGTAGCGGCCGCCTGCTCCCGGACATCCGGTGGAAAACGGACTTCGATGGCGTAGCTTTTTTTGTCCTTCGATTCAATGATGGTAACTTTTCGTTTTTCATAGTGCCGGTCCGGGCCGGCGCCCTCCAGCAGGGACCCGCCCACAAAAGCGGCCACGACGGGCAAAGGTTTGACCGTGGCCGAGAGGGCCAGGCGCTGGAATTCGCCGGAAAGGCGGACCAGGCGATCGACGGCCGTGATCAGATGGGTCCCCCGCTTGCTGCCGATCACGGCGTGGATCTCGTCCAGAATGACCGTGGCGATCCCGGTCAGCAGCTCCCGGCCGCTCCGGGAGCTCAGCAGGAGATTCAGGCTTTCCGGTGTAGTGATCAGGATTTCCGGGGGCCGGCGCTGCATCCGCCGGCGCTCCTCCACCGGCGTGTCGCCGCTGCGCGTCAACAGGCCCAGGGGCGGGAACTCCTCGCCGGCCTGTAAAAAGTACGACCGCAGGCCCTCCAGAGGCAGATCCAGATTACGGCGGATGTCGTTGTTGAGGGCCTTCAAAGGGGAGACATAGAGGACCCGCGTCCGGCCCGGTCCCCACGCGCCGGTGACCAGTTGATTGACGGCCCAGAGAAAAGCCGTCAGCGTCTTGCCGCTGCCGGTGGGCGCCGTCACCAGCACGTGCCGACCCCGCGCTATTTCCGGCCAGGCCCGGCACTGGATGTCGGTGGGCCTCCCCACCTGCTCGTTAAACCATTTCCGGATGAGGGGATGAAAGAGGGAGAGGGGGTCGACTGGATTGTTTTGGCTGGCCATGAATATTAAATATCCAATTTTGATGGTCCCAGGCTTAAAATTTACCACAACCAGCGCTTCTTCGGGATTCTAATTTATCTACCCCTTTTCATCTATCCCGGTTTATAATCCCCTGGATGAAATCAGTCTCCTCCTCTGTTTCCCTGGAAATAAAGCTAACCCTACCGGCCTGGGTAGATGGTTTCCTGGAACGGATGCCAAGCTGCTGTAACGACGAGGAAAAGATGGGTCTTGCCGTGTCCCTGGCCCGGGAAAACGTACTCCAGGGAACGGGCGGCCCTTTCGGCGCCGCCGTTTTTCGGGAACCGGGGATTGAACTGCTATCTGTAGGCGTAAACAGCGTGGAACGGCTGGGCAACTCCGCAGCCCACGCCGAGATGCTGGCCATCACGATTGCGGAGAAACGGCAGGGATCCTACACTCTCCGGGTTGCGGACGGTTCGGGTGCCGCGCTCTTCACCACCTGCGAACCCTGCGCCATGTGCCTGGGGGCGGTGCTCTGGAGCGGTGTTTCCCGACTGGTCTGCGGCGCCCCCCGGGAAGGTGCCCTGGCTTTAGGCTTCGAGGAAGGGCCGGTGTTCCCGGAATCCTACCGCTACCTGGAAGACCGGGGAATACAAATCATCCGGGGGGTGCTGGCCGAGGAGGCCGAGAATATTCTCAAGCTGTACGCCGAAAGGAACGGCCCCATTTATAATGGTTGAACCGGTGATTGGTTTTGTTGAGGGGGGCGATAAGCCTCCCCCAACGGGTTAATTGACCTTGTTGGCAACACAATCATACGTTTTTTCAACGCTGCCGATCTGCATCCCCGTCTCCGACCCTTGATAATAGACCCATTTTATTTTCCCGAAGGAAAGTTGGATCTGTTCCTCGGGTTCCAGACCTCCCAGGGTATCCATAAATCCCAGATGGCAAATCACCACATCCTTGAGGATGATTTCCATATAGGTGCTGGGTGAAAAAGATTCTTCTCCGCCATAACCGCGATTCAATGCAATGACGGCCTCTGAAATATGCTTTCCGGCGGCCAGATCCGCAAACAGCAGCGGGGTCTTATCATCGGTTTTCTTGGTAAAGCCCAGTGAACAGAGTTGGGGCTTCGCGGCGGCAGCTCCGCCGAAAGAACGGATGGATCCGCTGCCGCATCCTTCCGCATTTTGGCTTAAACCATAAATGGT
>JALOOY010000403.1 GCA_025454185.1 Thermodesulfobacteriota bacterium | reverse complement strand
AAAAGAAATAGAAGGGGACAGCCTGAAAGAAAAGGTGTGGATAACCCGGAGAAACCTCTTTGTAGACCGTATCGCCTGTGGGTGGTTGATCCGGCGCTTTATCGACTCAGGGGCGACCTTCAAGTTTATCCCCGGGACCCGCTATAAACCCAACGCCGGGGAACTCTGTTTCGACCTGTTTGACGGGGATTTCACCCACGAAGGAGACCGCTGCACCTTTGAAGTGATGATCCGACGCCTTGGTTTTCAGGACCCGGCCCTCACCGCCCTGGCCGAAATCGTCCACGACATCGATCTCAAGGACGGCCGGTACGGCCGTCATGAAACCGAAGGACTGCGTGCCCTGCTGACCGGCCTGGTGTCCTCATATTCCGATGACAACCTGCGTCTGGAAGAAGGGTCGCGGTTGTTTGAAAATTTATACACTTACTTCCAAAGACAACAGGAGGACCCCTCCGCTGGAAAGCCGTTGAGCTAAAGAACCCAATAGTCAAATCAAGAAGGAGAAAAGAAATGCCGCCCATCGAAAAACATTTTAAGATCAGCATTCAACGGACCGGAAAACCCTATCGAGAAGTCCACGCATGGATTGACGATCCCGAGAACAAAAACGAACGCCACGACATCACCCGGGTGCTCGAATTCAGTCGGATGTTTGAAGAAAAATACGGTGCCGAAGCGGGGCGGGAATACGTTCAGCACCTGGCCGACGATTTAAACGGCAAGTTCGGCCACCTGGTGGAGGATGTCCAGGCCCTGGTGAACCAGACGCTGGCTTATTTCGGCGCCAAGAAAAGGTAAGGAGAGGCACCATGAAATGGATTACCCGCTCCCATGTGCACGTGGACCGGGTGGCCTGCCCCTGGCTGATCACCCGGTTCATCGACTCCGATGCCGAGTTCCTTTTTGTGCCCAAAAGCAAAGTCCTGGAAACGGCCGATAAGGAAAACGCCATCCCTTTTGACACGCCGGGGGCTGAATTGCATCACCGGGAAAACCTGTGCACCTTTGATGTGATCATTCAGGAGTACGGACTGACCGACAAGGCCCTGCTGCGGATGGCCCGGATCATCAACGCCGCCGACACCGACCACCTGGACGCCGATCCCCTGGCGGCCGGCTTCGAGGCCATCGCCGTGGGCTACGGTCTGCGCTTTCCCAACGACCGTGAAAATATCCAACGTCAGTTCGAGGTCTATGACGCCCTGTACTCCTGGTGCCGTCTGGACGTGGCCGAAAACAAAGCGTAAAGGAAAGTCACTCATGGCCCGCCAAGAGCGCCTGACCAGCCGCATGTCCCGTATCTCGGGATTCCTGGCCCTGCAGTCCAGCACCGTCGGCCTGTTGGCTATGGTAGTACTGGTGGGGATGGGGGAGCGGATGGCCGAACGCTTTATGCCTATCTACCTGCTGGCCCTGGGAGGCGGCGCCCTGGCCATCGGGCTCCTTCAGGCCATGGATAACCTGCTCTCGGCCCTGTACAGTTTTCCGGGAGGCTATCTCTCGGACCGGATCGGGACCAAAAGGTCCCTGCTTTTTTTCAACCTGGTGGCCATGGCCGGCTTCGCCCTGGTTATTCTGATCCCTTCCTGGCAGGCCGTCCTGGCCGGGGCGGTGCTGTTCATCTCCTGGTCATCCATCTCCCTGCCGGCCACCATGAGCCTGATGTACAAAGTGCTGCCGCAAGACAAACGCACCATGGGCGTGACCATGCATTCCCTGGTACGCCGCGTCCCCATGGCCCTGGGGCCGATAGTCGGCGGTTTCTTCATCGCCCTCTGGGGCGAGCGGGAAGGAATCCGGCTGGCCTTCCTGGCGGCTCTGATCCTGTCCGCGGTCGGCCTGGTGCTGCAGCAGCGGCTCCTGGCCGATGATCGTTCGGGATCCGGATCAAACGGTGAGACCTGTGAATTGAAACCCGAAAAAAACCCCGTTAAGCTTTTCCGGCTCATGACCCCCGCCATGAAAAACCTGCTGGTCAGCGATATCCTGATCCGCTTCTGCGAACAGATCCCTTATGCCTTTGTCGTAGTCTGGTGCATGAAAACCATTGCCGCCCCGGTTTCGGCGGTTCAGTTCGGGATCTTGACCACGATCGAAATGGCCACGGCCGTGGTGGTCTATATCCCGGTGGCCTATCTGGCCGATAAAACGGAAAAAAAACCTTTTGTGCTGATGACCTTCGTCTTCTTCACCCTCTTCCCCCTGCTGCTGCTCTATAGCCGCTCTTTCGAATGGCTGATAGCAGCCTTTATCCTGCGGGGCCTCAAGGAGTTCGGCGAGCCTACCCGCAAGTCCCTGATCATGGACCTCTCACCGGAAAACTGCCGGGCCGGCATGTTCGGGCTCTACTATCTCCTTCGTGACGTGGTGGTGTCCCTGGCCGCCCTGGGGGGCGCCTTCCTGTGGCAGATAAACCCGGCGGCGAACTTTATTACCGCCTTCGTCTTCGGGATTTTCGGCACGGTTGGTTTCCTGATCTGGGGCCGGGGTATCCCGATCCCGGAAACGACCAGATGACAAGACTGATTACAGATACCGCTTTTCCAGATACCAGCGATAGGTGCGCGCCAGGCCTTCGGGCAGCGACACGGTGGGAGTATACCCCAACTCCCTTTTGGCCTTGGTGATCAGGAAGGCCCGGTTCTGGCGGTACCAGTCGGCCCGGCGCCGGAAGATGGGCGGGGTGATCTTCAAGGGCTTGCAGATCCCCTCGCAAAGCGTAGCGGCCAGCCACAGGGGCCAGAAGGGGAAATGGGGGATCCGCACCGGCACCTGCATGACCCGGGCCACTTCCCGGACCAGGTCCTCGATGGCAATGTACTCCTCGTCGGCGATGAGGTAGGTCTGGCCCAGGGCGGCTTCCTTCTCCCAGGCCAGTTCGAAGGCGTCGGTCAGGTGGTCGATATAAAGCGGATGGTAGGTGACCCGCCCGGACCCGAACATGGGGAAGACCCCGGTTTTGACCCGCCGGTAGATCATGAGGAAGCGCTCCGGATCCCCGGGACCATAGATGGCTGTGGGCCGCAGGATGACGGCCGGCAGCCCTTTTTGCATATATTCCTGGACCACCTTTTCGCCTTCCCATTTGGAATACTGGTAGTAATCCTTGGGGGCGATGGGGGCCCTTTCATCGGCCGGTGGGCTTTTGATATGGCCGTGAACCCCTTCGGTGCTGCAGTATATGAAGCGCCGGACACCCTGGCGCAGGG
>JALOOY010000402.1 GCA_025454185.1 Thermodesulfobacteriota bacterium | reverse complement strand
AAACATCATGGCCGCCAGGGCTGCACCGGCGATCCAGTACATGAAGCGGGAGACTTGGCGCAGTGCGGTTTGAATCAGGTGCATGACGGTTGTATTCCGTTTTTGGTCGTACAGTTCGGTTTAACCGCCGGCGGGGTTTCGGATCGTCGGCCAACGACCCGAAACCCCGCGGCGAGCCTATTGATTTTTCTTCAACCAGTCCAGGCAGAACTTCAGGGCTTCGTCACCGGCGAGCCCCTTGGTCTTGGTCTTCTGAACCCACTCGGTCATGATGGGTTTTACCAGGCCGGCCCAGCGCTCGTCTTCCTGTTTGGACAGGGCGATCACCTGGTTGCCCTTGGCCTTGGTCAATTCCAGACCTTCCTTGTCGTAGGTGTCCCAGGCCTTGGCGGTCTTCTCGATCCATTCCTCGTTAATCTTGGTAATGGTGGCCTGGACCTCCTTGGGCAGCGCATTCCACTTGGCCTTGTTCATGACCACGAAGAACCCCAGCGAGTAGGCCGAGCCGTAATTTAGGGTGGAGGATTTGACCACTTCAGCGAATTTCCAGCCCTTCATGGTCTCGATGGGCGACATAACTCCGTCCACAACCCCCTTCTGCAGGGCGTCATAGGTTTCATTCTGGGCCATGGCCACCGGGGTGCCGCCCAGATGCTTGACCACTTCCGCGCTGGTTCCGGTGCAGCGGAATTTCAGACCCTTCATGTCCTCCAGTTTGGTGATGGGCTTTTTGGAGTTGACGATGCCGGGACCATGAGCATGGAGGTACATGACCTTCACATCATCCAGTTCCTTGGGCTGAAATTTTTGACTTCCATCATGGGGAAGCGGCCGGCGGTATAACTGAGCACGGACATACCGATATCGGAGATCCCTTTGACCACGCCGTCATAGCATTGGGGCGCCGGGGTGAGGGTCCCTCCGGGAAACATGGTGATCTTGACGGCCCCGTTGGTCCGTTTTTCAACTTCTTTGGCCCATTCGGTGGCTAAGAGGGAATGGCCGTGGGTGGCGGGAAAGAAAATGGAATAGGTAAGTTCCACCGCGGCCTGGGCCGGAGCGGTGGTCAGAAAAAGGACGGAAAAAAGCAAACCAGCACCGAGAAACAACGCTAAACCCTTTTTAAACATGTCAATCCTCCTTAGAATGGATATGACCTCAATGGCGATCATGCGTGTGGGACACAAAAAAGGAACGTTTTCCAGTATTTCCGGACCGTTCACCCCCTTTCCGCCAAAGCAAGTATCCGATCTGCTACGTATATTGAAAGCAATGCTTAATGCAGGGATTTTTCGAGTCGATGCAACCCGGAGATGGTTTTATGCCGGCCATCAAATTTAGTTACAAAATAGCTAATTTATAATTTTTGAAGTATAATTTTTTTAAAGAAAACCTGTCAAGAAAAAACGGCTTTCCCTTATATGCCGATTATTCCTTTGATATCACAGAAATTTATTTCCAACATCTTTATGCCGGCCAGGATTCTCCTGGTGTTGCAGTCCAGGGCAGGAAGCCCTTCCGACATGTCCCTCAATTCCAAAGCGGCCCTCTTGAGGCGCTGGATCTGATCGTCTATTTTTCCCAATCGTTCCATTTCCTTCAGCTCCATAAGCAGCGCCGGCCTCCTTCCCTTACTGTTATTCGTGCTTCCGTAAGTCCTTAAACCGGCGGGCCTTGCCTTCAGGCCGGGGCAGGGACTGGAAGGGATGGATTTCAATCTTATAATTGAGGTTGGTCTGGAGCCGCAACCGGTCTTTCAGACGAGCCAGCATCTCCTCCTGAACGCTTTCCCGCCCCGGGAGGATCTCCACCTTCAGGACAATTTCGTCCGTGTCCTTTTTTTTGAAGACCAGCACCTCGTATTCGTCGCCCAGCTCGGGGATCCCGCGCACCACTTCTTCAATAGCCGATGGAGAAAGGAGGACACCCTTGACCTTGGTGATATCGTCGGCCCGACCCGAAACGCCGCCTTTCAAAAGACGGAAGGTCCTGCCGCAGAGGCAGGGGGCGTCGGCCCATTCCACCACGTCTTTGGAATCGAAACGGATGCAGGGTTGGGCCATACGATCCAGCGCGGTAATCACCATTTTTCCTTTTTGTCCCGGGCCGGTGATGGGTTGGCCGGTGACCAAATCCTCTATTTCCAGGAGGAAAAAGGCTTCATTGACATGAATGCCGGCCTGTTCCTGACACTCGAACCCCCAGGCGCCGATTTCGGTGGCCCCCACATGGTCGTAGACCTTGGCGCCCCAGGCCTCTTCCATCCGTTTCCGGGTGCTGGGAATGCTGGCTCCCGGTTCCCCCGCACAGACGATCCGGCGGATGGTCAGGTCCTCGGCCGGGTTGAGGCTCAAGCGGCTCCGGGCGGTGTCGGCCATGGTCAGGACATAACTCGGGGTGGCCATCATGGCGCTGGCGCGCAGCTCCTGGATCTTGAGGATGCGGGCCGCCGTGTCCAGGACCCCGCCGGGGACCACCTCACAGCCTAATTTTTCCGCCGCATAGTGGGCGGCCCAGAAAGCCACAAAGACATTGTAGCCAAAGGGCAGAAAGACTCGATCGGTTTTTCGAAACCCCTGGGCGTACAGAATATAGGCCCAGGATTCCGACCACCATTCCCAATCCTGCCAGGTATCGGGCTGATATACCGGCTGCCCGGTGGTGCCGCTGGTCTGCCGGAATTCGACCACCTCCTCCAGAGGCACGCAAAGGGCTTCCCCATAGGGGAAGGGGTCCTTACGCTGGATGGAGCGCATCATCGACTTCTCCACCTGGGGGACTTTGCGGATATCGTCCCAGGTTTTGATGTCCCCCGGCTCCAGGCCGGCTTCCTGATAGAGACGGCGGTGGAAGGTCGAGCGTTCATAGGCCCACTCCACCATCTTTTGGAACTTTTTGAGTTGCAGAGCGCGCAAGGGCTCGTCGGGGAGCCTTTCCATAAAGGGGTTCCAATAGCGGTCGGTCGCTTGCTCACTATTTTTTATTTCAATTCCGGGCGGCATCCTGATTTTTCCTGTTTCATCTAATGAAATAATGATTTCGTTAAGTGATCCTACCACCTCTCCCCGGCCTGTCAAGCAAAAAATCGGAGGGGGCAACAATCCGCAGCGTTCGCCTTGGTCTTCAGAGGTCCGGCTGTTTTTTCCCGGGGCAGCCGATGGCTTCGGAAATCGCTGTGGCTGTTTTTTGGGCCTCGCTGATGACCCGCTTCATTTCTTTGGCCTCCACCGCGGAGGAAATGAAACAAACCCCCAGACTGGCGACGACCTTTCCCCGGAAATCCCGAATCGGGACCGCCAGGCCGGTAATCCCTTCGAAGGTTCGCTCCACGTCAACGGCCAGCCCCTCTTCTCGCACCTGGAGGAGCCATTTTTTGAAGGTTTCTTTGTGGGTAATCGATTTTTTGGTCAAGGCCGGCAAGGGATTCTTTTCCAGCAGTGCCTCCACTTCGGCATCAGGCAGGTAGGCCATAATCATGGGTCCCAACATGCCCCAGTGGGGCGGACGGCGCGTTCCGATCTTGGAAGTAAAGGTGATCGGGTTTCGGGCGTCCTCGCGCTTGTCGATGTAGATCAAATTGCCTTGATCCAGGATCGCCAGAAACAAGGTTTTACCCAGTTTCTGGTGCAAGCGATCCAAAAATGGGGAAGCGGTCTTTCTCAGGGAAAAGGAGTGCAGCACGATGCCGCCCAGTTCCAGCAGCCGGAACCCCAGCGCGTATTCCTTGGAGTGGCGGTCCTGGTGGAGAAAGCCGTAGGTCACCAGCGTGGAACATAAGCGCAGCACCGTGGCCCGGGAGAGATTCAGGACCTCGGCCAGTTGTCCCAGGGTCAGGGACCTTCTCTCCGGGGTAAAGGCATTCAGGATCTGCAGGGCCCGCTCCAGCGATCGGTTGTAAAAGGTCGTCTTTTTATCCTGTGCCATGAATGATCACCTGATGAAACAGTGGATCGATCGGGACCAAACCCCGCAAGGGTTGTCAACGGTAAATAAAGGAGAATCTAACGGAAGGGATTTTTGATG
>JALOOY010000401.1 GCA_025454185.1 Thermodesulfobacteriota bacterium | reverse complement strand
AGAGGAATTTATTTTTCATAAAATCGGGAGATGCCGATTTTATCAAAAATCTCGCCGCCTTCGTCGGTTCAACCGTTCGCGAAGCGAAGAGTGGTTATCCTTTGGCGATATCTCCCGCCAAAGGATAAATAAACATCCTCGGTGTTCTCTGTGCCTCTGTCGTGAATAAGCCTTTCAAGGATTAAGGAGGAACTACATTATGACAACCGCAATGAGTCCCCGGGAACGGGTACTGAAGGTTTTTAAGAAGGAAAAGGTCGACCGTTTGCCCTGTTTCAGCGGCATGGGCAATATTACGGTCCAGGGCCTGGCGCCCCTCGGCTGGAATTTCGCCGAACTCCACCTGGATGCGGAAAAGATGGCCAAGATCGCCGCCACCACCTCCCAGCTTTACGGATTTGAATGCGCCGTGGTCCCTTTCGACATGGGCGTGGAGGCCGAAGCCCTGGGCGCCGGGGTCAACTATTATGCCCACCGCACGGACATCGTCTACCCGACGATCACCAAGAAGGTGTCCGACACCTTCGCCGATTTGAAGATCACGATTCCGGATTTATCGCAGGCCGGCCGAATCCCGCTGGTGGCCCGGGCCCTTGAACTCCTGAAAGAGCAGGTGGGAGACAGCCTGGCCATCGGGGCCTGGATCCTCGGCCCCTATACCCTGGCCGGTCAATTGACCGATATCGGTGACCTGGCCAAGGCCGCTTTGAAAAAAACCGCCCAGGTACAGGAAGTCCTCATGCAACTGGCCGAGGCGATCATTCAAATCGCCGGGATCTACCGCCGGGCCGGCGCCGATTACATCACCATTCGGGAAATGGGCGGCGGGCCGGATATCATCAGTCCGCGCATTTTCGCCAAGTTGATTCAACCTCCCTTGGCCAAGGTCTTCGCCGCCATCGCTTCGCCCAAGGTCCTGCACATCTGCGGCGGCACCGATATGATCGTGGAACAGATGGCCCTCTGCGGAGCCGACGCCATCAGCGTGGACCAGAAAAACACCCTGGCCGAGACCCGGCAGAAAATCGGGGTGGATCTCCTGCTTTTCGGCAACTTCGACCCCTACGGGACCCTGGTCACACTCCCCGTGGACGAAGTGGATCAGGTCGTCAAAAATTGTTTCGACGCCGGGGTCGATGCCCTCTGGCCGGGATGCGACCTCTGGCCGGACATCAAGAAAGAAAACCTGGAGGCCGTGGTGGCCGCCGCCCAAAAATACGGGCAGCGCTAGATCAAAGGAAGTAGGAGCAGCCGACAGCCGGAGAGGCGAACCCTTCGGCATAAAAAGGCCGGGAGAAAGACACCGGCCTTTTTCTTTTAAATTCGGATGTTGGACGTTGGATGTTCGATGTTGGATGTTCGTCTTTTTTTACTTTTCGAGAACCGTCACTTTCATTTCCACCCGTTCGTTCGGGTTGTCCCGCGGGTCCCGGGGCTGGCCGACGATTTTATCGACCACGTCCATCCCGGAAGTCACTTCGCCGAAGACCGTGTATTGATTGTTCAGAAAAGGGGCGTCAGCCACGCAGATAAAGAATTGGGAGCCCGCGCTGTCCGGGTCTTGCGCCCGGGCCATGGAAAGGATCCCGCGTTTGTGGGGTTTGCTGCTGAATTCGGCCTTCACGTTGTACCCGGGGCCGCCCAGGCCGTGCCGGGATTTATTCGTGTCTTTGGTATTGGGATCGCCGCCCTGGATCATGAACCCGGGAATGACCCGATGGAAAATCGTCCCGTCGTAAAAACCCTTCTTGGCCAGGTCGATAAAATTGTTCACGTGATTGGGGGCCACGTCCGGGAAAAACTTGAGTTCGATTTTCCCGAACTTGGTTTCGATGGCCGCTTTGGTTTCCGTCATTTTCTTGATTTCCTCCTTGGTGAATGTTTTGGATTTGGTTTCTCCCAGGGCCAGAACCGGGATCAGGCACAGGGACAGAACGAGCAGTGTCGCTAAGGTCTTCTTCATGGCTCCTCCTTGAGAATGATGGGCTTATCTTAAGACCTGATCCGCTTCCGGTCAAGCAAATTGCTGCGAAATACTTGAGGCTTGCAGCCCCTACCCTTGACAATTAATAATTGACAATTGTCAATTGACAATTGATTATTAAGATCGATCTTCATTGATTATTTCTTTAGCAAAGGTCGCCTTGGAACCCATAGCCTTTTTCGGTTGCCCTCTCGATTGTGATGAACGCCACGCCGCCCTGCAGGAAAAGCTGTCTTTTCCTGCAGAGCGGGAAGAAACTGCGGACCCCTATGAAGCCGTTATGGCCCTCCTCCGGTCCGACCCGGATTCCGGCGCCTGGCTGGAAATGGGCAACCTGGCTGTTCCCCCCTGGCTGACACCGCTCCCCCCGGCTACGGAGAAGGGGCAACTGACGGCCGAGGCCATGGTCCGCTTTCTGGATGCAGAGGGCTGCCGGGAAGTCGCCGATCGTGTAGGCCGCTTCGTCCAGGACCGAATTTTCCCCCGCCTCCCCTGTCTTATCGCCGTAGACCATTCCCTGACCGGAGGAGTCTATCGTCAGGTGGTCGAGCGCTATGGGCCCTCGGAAGTGGCCCTCGTCGTCCTGGATTCCCACACCGACGCCATCCCCATGAGCATTCTCGGGCCGGCGGTCCAGTATGATGCCCAAACCAACCCGGAATCGGTACATGATGCCGAGGACCCCTTATTGTATAACCGGCCCGATTCGTATAACGCCAGTTCCTTCCTTTTTCATCTGCTGGCCGAAGGGGTGGTCCTGCCCCGCAATCTCTATATCCTGGGAATCGGCGACTATCCGCCCAAGCACGCCTTTCGATTGAAGGACGAACGGATCCGGGATTATGTCGCCTTTTACCAGGAGTTGAAAAGTGCCGGCGTCACCATGATAACCAAGGAGGAGATAGTCGGTTCTCCCGCCAGGGTCCGGCGAATCCTGGAGGCCATCCGCACGCCCCATCTGTATATTTCCGTGGATATGGATATCGGGGCCCGCAACGCCCTGGAGGGGGTGCGTTTCCTGGACCGCCGGGGCCTTGACGAACCACAGATACTTCGGCTCGTCGATTATCTTTCCGACCTGTTGCGAAGAGGTGTGCAATTGGCCGGCCTGGACCTGACCGAATTCAATCCCCTCCGGGCCGGCCGGGACCGGACCTATCCCCTGGCGGCCCGCATCATCCAAAAACTGCTGCTCTCCTGATTTTCTCCTCGATATTTAATTTTTAATTCGCA
>JALOOY010000400.1 GCA_025454185.1 Thermodesulfobacteriota bacterium | reverse complement strand
ATGCCACCTAAGCTAAATATCCCCGTCGAAGCCGTTTCGCCCCCTTATTTAAATTTAGACAGCCATTGTATAGATATTTGGTCTTTAACAATGGCTGTCTAAATATAAATATAACAAATATATTTTTGAAAGTCAACTTGTCAGACGATTCTGGCGGGAGGGTCTATATAGTTCGGGACCCACCCCGAAGGCTGTATCCTTCCCAACCCATTCGTTTTTGCATTTTGCATTTTGAAATTTGCATTTGTATTGTTTTTTTAGTTGCTTCCTTCCTCCATCTTCCCGCTTCCCTCTTTCTTCACTTCTTCTCCCTAATCGCCCGCTGCATATCCCGCTCCTCGTCGCGCTTACGAATGGTTTCCCGCTTGTCGTATTGCTTCTTTCCCTTGACCAGGGCCAGTTCCACCTTGACCTTCCCGTTGCGGAAATACAGCTTCAATGGAACCAGGGTCAGGCCCTTTTCCTGGACCTTGCCCATGAGGCGCTTGATTTCCCGCCCGTGGAGCATTAGCTTGCGCATCCGCGTGGGTTGCTGCTCCGCCAGAGGTGCGTTCTCATAAGGACTGATATGGGTCTGGAGCAGAAAAATTTCCCCCCCCTTGACCTGGGCGTAACTGTCCTTCAAATTGGCCCGGCCCAGGCGCAGGGACTTCACCTCCGGCCCGGTCAGGACGATACCCGTCTCGATCACTTCTTCCACGTGATAATCGTGGCGGGCTTTCCGATTGGTGCAGACGATCTTGATGTTTTCAGCCATGGCTGTGCCCGTCAATAAAGCATAATACCGTTAGGTCCGAAGAGTTCCGGGAAGCGCCGCGACATTTGGAGGCGCACAAAGCGGTTAACCTGGTCCGTGGTCTTGAGGGTGAGGGCCTCCATGACCATGCGTCGGGATTCCTCCCAGGATACCAGGCGGATGACCTGTTTGACCCGGGCCACGGTCACCGGATTCATGCTCAGTTCATCCAGTCCCAGGCCCAGCAGTATGGGAATGTACAGAGGGTCGCCGGCCATTTCCCCGCACATGGCCACCGGTATCCCGGCCTGGTGCCCGGCCTCGATGGTCTGATGAACCAGGCGCAGGATGGCCGGATGAAGGGGTTGATACATATGGGCCACATGTTCGTTGACCCGGTCGATGGCCAGGGAATATTGGATCAGGTCGTTGGTGCCGATGCTGAAAAAATCCACTTCCCGGGCCAGCAGGTCGGCCAGAGCCACAGCCGAAGGTATTTCGATCATGATGCCCAGGGGGATATTGGCAGCCACCATGATCCCCTCCCGCTTCAACCCTTCCCGGACTTCCTCCAGGATGGCTTTGGCCTGGGTAACCTCATCCAGGTCCGAAATCATGGGAAACAGGATCTTCAGGCGGCCGTAGGGGCTGGCCCGCAGGATGGCCCGCAGTTGACGTTTAAAAATGTCCACTTCCTTGAGGCAAAAGCGGATGGCCCGCAAACCCAGGGCCGGATTCATTTCCTCGGCCAAATCCATTTGGGAAGCGAATTTGTCCCCCCCGATATCCAGGGTGCGGATGGTCACCGGCGCCGGGGCAAAACGGCGGGCCACCTCCCGGAAGTTTTCGAACAGGGTCTGTTCGTCGGGTAGTCCCTTCTGGCTCAAGTAGAGGAATTCGGTCCGGAAGAGCCCTACCCCCTCGGCGCCGCTTTCCAGGACCGAATCCAGTTCCTCCATCAGTTCAATATTGGCCTGGATGGTGACGGCGTGGCCGTCCAGGGTCTCGGCCGGCAGATGGCTGTAGCGGGCGACCTCGGCCCGAAATTGCTCGTAGCGGCCCTTTCTTTCCTTATAATCGGCGACGGTCTGCGGATCGGGGTCGATGATCACCTCACCGTTGTTGCCGTCCAGGATGATCAAAACCCCGCTTTGAAAATCCTGGGTGATCCTTTCCAGGCCCACCACGGCCGGGATCTCCAGCGACTGGGCGATGATGGCCGTGTGGGAGGTCTTGCCCCCCATGTCGGTGGCGAAACCCAGGACCTTATCCAGGCGCATCTGCGTGGTGTCGGCCGGGGACAGGTCATGGGAGACGATAATCACCGGTTCGGAGAATTCCAGCAGGCTCTCCGTCTTTTTTCCGGTCAGGTTGCGCAGGATCCTTTCGGAAACGTCTTCCACGTCTTTGACCCGCGACCGCAAATATTCATCCTTGATCCGCGCGAAGGCCTCCTGGGCTTTTTCCACGTTCTTTTTCAAGGCCCATTCGGCGTTGATCTGCTCACCCCGGATGAGCTCGATGGTCGAATCGTAGATCAGCCGGTCGCGCAGAATCAGGCGGTGGGCATCGATGATGCCGCCGTGGTCCTTGATTTCCTCCGGGATCTCCTCCTTGATCCGCCGCAGTTGTTCTTCGGCCCCTTCCACGGCCTGGCGAAACCGGGCCACTTCTTCTTCGATTTTATTTTCGTCCAGCAGGTACTGGTAGATGACCTTGACCCGGCTACGGTCTACCAGGTAGGCCCGGCCGATGACCACCCCGGCGGAGGCCCCGACGCCCTTCAGGAAGACCTCCCCTTTTTTTTCAGCGGGCATCGTCCTAATCCTCTCCGAATTTCCCGGCAATCAGGTCCGCCACGGCTTCCATCAAGGCTTCGGCCTGTTCCCCTTCGGTGCGGACCCGGACCTCCGAACCCAGCGGGCAGGCCAGGGTCAATAAATTCAAGATGCTTTTCCCGTCCACTTCATCACCATTGAACCCGATAAACAGGTCGGCCGGGAACTGCTGGCCCACCTGAACCAGCTTGGCGGCCGCCCGGGCATGGAGTCCTAGTTTATTGGCGATGGTCAGGGTTCGTTCCATTCCTGTTCCTCGGACTTCGGTGCCCCTTGGGGTCTGACGACCAGCGTGATTTCTCCCCTGATGGTCCGCTCGCGCAGCTCGGCGATCAATTCCCGCACCCGGCCCAAGCGGATCTCCTCGTACATTTTAGTCATTTCCCTGGTCAACAGAATTTCCACGTCGCCCAGTTCCTCTTGAAGCTCCGTCAGGAGCGCCTTCAGACGGAAGGGGGATTCATAAAGCACCACCACACGATCCTGGGCGGCCATTTCCTGCAGGATCCGCCGCCGCCGGCTCTTGCGTTTCGGCAGAAATCCCAGGAAGACGAAGGCGTCGGTCTCCCAGCCGCTCACGCTGAGGGCGCAGATCGCAGCCGAGGCCCCGGGGATGGGCACCACCGCCAGGCCCGCCTCCCGC